>JBFLZW010000023.1 GCA_040755755.1 bacterium
GACTTTCATCAGGACCTTGCCGGATTGGTTGTTCTCTGCGTCTCTGCGTCTCTGCGGGAGATCTTTTTTCCCTGTGTGCTTTGTGTCCTCTCTATATTATAAGCTTGGCTTATGTAAGTGCCATTCTTACTAGAGGTATTTTATCAAATTTAACCTATTGTACCCTAATCAAAAGACTCCGCCTGCGAACTTTTATGCGACATTCTCCCTACCCCTTAACCCCCTTGGCTCTCACTTCATCCCAGCCTACAACGTATCTGACAACTTCAACCCTTTCTTTATAATTCAGGTTCTCCGCCGGATTCTGAATGATCATAAGCTCTGCAAGCTCTGGTTTTGAACCAGCCTGAAAGACCACATATAGATAGTATTCATCCTTGAATCTCTCCGCCTTGAACCATTCATTTTGAGTCAAAGCCACAGCGCCTACTCCTGCCCTGGCTTTAACCTCGATGTAGCGCATCCTTCCATCACTGTCCTTGGAGCGGATGTCAAAACCGAGATCCTCGATGGAGACATCTTCAGGCACTCTTCCATTCCTGATCTCGTATTTCATTGCTTTTTCCATTCCAACGCGCTCAATTTCAGGATCGCTATGCATAGTCTTGTCAAGCCGCTCTGGGGGCTGTACCCTGATGATACCGACGAAACGAGGCATGTTCATGGTCAGACTTTTTTCTTTTTGGATCAGGTCCTGAAGCTCTTTCAGGGCCTTTTCATATTCTTCTTTTCTTTCTTCTTTGTTTCTAATGACAAGATCAACATTTTCACCCTGGTTCCTCCGGTCATACAGTGAGATCAACTGCCTATCGAGTTCCAGTATCAGGTAATCCAGCGACTTGATACCATATTTTTGCTTGATTTCTGTCTGCCGAATACGTTCTTTAGCAATCTCGGCCTTATATTCTTCCAGTTTTACAATAACGCTCTTAGCTACCTGACGCTTAAGGGCCTCTACATCAACGGCAATATCCTTTCCATCCTTCCCTCGCTCGATACTCGGCATCTTCCCTCTGTTCTCCTCCTCCCTGTTAGCCCCGCTATCTGCCGTTTTCTTTTTATCTGCCTCCTCCAGGTCCCAAATTATGGCAGGGGAGACCGGCCTAACCTCGCTGCCAGTGGTATAAAACCCAAAAAGCCTTTTTCCGGCCACATCACCAGTGCCGTCTTTAATCTGGCCCTCATAGAAGAGAATGTACCCATTGAGCAATCCATCAGGGTCGATGAAACGCGCTCCTACAAGAAGCGAGTTTAAAAAGTTATTCTCTATCCAGACCATCATGGCTTCAAAGAGGGGATGGCCAAAGGAGATAAACTCTGAGTCAGAGTTCTTGAAGGCAACCTCTTTATCGAAGGTTACCTTGGGGTATTTCTTCAGCAGCCCGCCATAGGATTTCTTAAAGGTGTCCTGATCGGCAATTTTTCGGATCTCGAAGGGAATGGAATCTATGGCCAGGAATCCATCCTTGCGCACCCTGAGCTTTTGTTCTGCCTGTCCTGACTGGGCCGCATGCGAGAATGCCTTTTTGAAGAAACTCTCCGTATATTCAGGGATAAGGCGGTATTCCCGTGCCCGCTGCTCCATCTCCTTGATGCGGGTATAATCGATGTAGTGGGTAGCCAGACTCTCACCAAGGTTCTCCTTGACCTTGGCTATGTAGTCGTTATCTACGGTGATATCGATCTCTTTGAGAATCTCATCAATGGTTCTGGCATTGGCTGCCGCTTCCATCAGGAGTTGGGAAAGGTTTTTGTTGTAGAGCACTTCATTCAGGACATCGAATACCTTATCGCTTCCCAGTGCCCGCCCGATCTCTGCCAGTTTTTCAAATAGCTTATATAATACTTTTCCTTCACGGGTATCCATAGCCACCAGGTTAAAGACGTAAACCTCCTTTACCTGCCCATAGCGGTGTATCCTGCCCATGCGCTGCTCAAGGCGATTGGGATTCCAGGGGATATCATAGTTTACCATGAGGTGGCAAAACTGAAGGTTAATACCCTCTCCGGCTGCTTCCGTGGCTACTAAAACCTGCGTTTCAAGCTTGAATTTTTTCTCAGCCTCTATCCTCTCTTCAAGCTTCATCCCACCATGAATGGTATTGGTTGCATATCCCCAATTCCTGATTTTCTCCTCAAGATACTTCAACGTGTCCTTTGACTCGGTAAAGATAAGGATTTTTTTGTCATCTTTCTCTGGATAGATCTCCTCCAGGTGTCTAAGTGATTTCTTGAGCTCCCTTATCTTTATCTCTTCCTCATGGTGAATAATGTCCCTCGACCGGTCAATGAGATCCTCAATAGTCCTTATCTCTTTCTCCAGCTCCTCTCGGTTTTCAGAAACGCTTAAGGTTTCCCAGACCTCTTCCTCTTCCCATCTTTCCTCTTCGCTCATGTCTTCTACGGTATCGAAATCGGTAACGCCTTTATGAGGAGTGCCATTATGCGTGCCTTTATTGGAGCCCAGAGCACCCTTACCCTTTTCCTGCGGGCCTTTCGGAAGATCCTCCAGCCGTTTTTTCCTCCTCTCCAGAGAGCACAGGAGAGCAAAGGTGCTGGAAGCCAGGCGGCGTTGCAGGATCACCAGAGCAAAGGCCACATTTCTCTTTTTGTCCTTCATGAGGGCCTTGTTGTACTGCGTATTCACATACTCTGATAAGGCATTGTAGAGCTCCTTTTCCTTGGGTGATTCGACTCCCAGGTTGAAAGGAACAGTATCGACATACCGTGGCAGGAAAAGCGGCTGGCCCTCAAAATCCTTCAGATCCTCTTTGACTCGCCTGATAAAGAGGGGATTATCCTTGTTAGCGATGGACTCTTGAATGATCTCATTGGTAGCGTAGAAGCCTGGTTCCAGGAGGTCTAAAAACAGTCTGAAGTTTTCAGGATCTCCTTTGTGGGGTGTGGCGGTTAAAAACAGCAAGCGGTCAGTGATACGGGAGAGCACTTCACCTAACCTGTACCGGCTGGTCTTTTCCGTTTTATCCCCGTATCGGTAAGCACTCATTTTGTGGGCCTCATCAACAATGACCAGATCAAAGTGAGCGGCAGATATGGAAGGGAGAACATCATCTCTCTTGGCAAAGTCAATGGAGGTAATGATCTGATTCTCCCGCATCCAGATATTTTCTCCATAGAGGGCACCCAGAAGACCACGGTCAATCACCATGAACTTTTCTTCAAATCTCTCGGCTAATTCCCTGCGCCATTGATCCTTGAGGTGCCCTGGTGCCACGATCAGGGTTCTCCTTGCCAGGTGGCGAAGCTTCAGTTCCCTGATGATGAGTCCGGCCATGATCGTCTTACCGGCCCCAGGGTCATCAGCAATCAAGAACCGAATCCTTGGGATCTTCAGCACATACCCATAGACAGCCTCGATCTGGTGGGGAAGCGGATCAACCTTGGAAGTATTCATGGCCAGCAGGGGATCATACATGGAGGCAAACCGATAACGGGTCGTCTCAACTGCCAAAAAGACCTTCCAGGGATCTTCAGAGAAATCAGCCTCCATCCCCTGGATGAGAAACTTCGAAAACTCATCGCGGGAAATAATCTGGTCAATATGGCCTCTGGAAAGGGTAGTGGCACCAACAATGTGGATGTACTCTCCCTCTTCCTCAATAAATTTAATTTCAACCGGCTCCGGCCAATAAGATCCCTCGATGACACTTCCTGGTTTGATGCTATCCATGTCTGTTACCTTAACCTTATCACCCTTGTTCGAGCGATCTATTATTTCTTATCCGAGTGCTACGGTGTATCTGTTATTTGTCATCCGAGTATTATGGGAAGCATGCTACCTGTTATTCGAGTGCTGCCGATATCCCATGATTCTCAGACAGTTACAGTTATCATCGATATAAAAGTATACATTTCTATAGAGTTTGATAATAATGCCAAAGTCCGCCTCAAATATAGCCCCATTTTTCTTAAGGAGTTCTTCCGGCACACCACCTTGGACATAGTACTTTGTCCATTCTTCAACTGGGATATCGGATGGGTCTTTAAACTCCAAAATGGATTCTCATAGAGAATCCAATACCCCTTCTACAATCACTGAAGCAGTTATTTCCTCACCCGAATCAGCATCCTCATATACAACAATATCTTCACGCCCCCCTTCTTCAAGATCTTCATTTGACAGGGCATGATAGATTTTTTCGACATCGTACTCCCTGGCACCACAGGGTTCACACTCCAGATTATACCCAGGCAGTATGCTCTTCAGAGAATCTAAAATGTATTTTTCAACCTTCAGAAAACCACGTCTTCCATTATCTTAGGCTTTGCCATCTATGCTGATGTGCTCAGAAAAAGGTTACGATAGAATTTTTTCAATATCTCAAAAAATAGTAATATAAAATGGGTATATTTGCAAGAGATACATCAGGCGACCAATATGATTTCTATGATTGCAATAATGGTTGGTTGAAAAATAACCATCACCCCCACCCAGACTCCCCCCTCAAGGGGGAGGGGAGTTATTGAGGCTTTCATACAAGATGGGGAACATCTGTCGGCTAGATAAAGTAATCCCTTCGTTCAGGATCTCCTATCGTATAGAACTTTTGGATCATGGAAGGATAGTCTATGAGGAAAGATTTAAAAGCTCACTTTTTGAAGGGTGACGATGGAGTGAAATATGTAACCTATGTGGGGAATGATCTGGAAAGCAAAAAATGGAATGGCAGGTGTTATTGCTTAATTGGTTGATATTTACTAATAATTTAATGGTGGGCGATACTGGGATCGAACCAGTGGCCCCTGCCGTGTGAAGGCAGTGCTCTCCCGCTGAGCTAATCGCCCATGAATAATACCCTGTAGGGTTATATCTTTAACAAATTTTCTTTGTTATGTCAAGCAATTCGTTCAACTCCCGGATGTTCCCATTCTTCTTCTCTTCGAGGGATAATACAATCCCGTGAGGGACAATATCATGAGCTGAGGAACTACCTGCCTTCCGGACATCATGAGTATTCCCTTTATTTTCAAGGTATGATAAACTTCGCTCATGAATTCACTTGGCGGAATTTTTATCACCTCATTCCTGCTTGCCTTTTCCGGAGCGGTTGCTCCGGGGCCGGTGCTGACCATGACCATTGGTGAGGCTACCCGGCGGGGGTTCTGGACTGGACCGCTGATCATTCTTGGGCATGGGATTCTGGAGTTACTCCTGTTTGTAGCTGTTATATCGGGTGCTGGCCGCTTTCTCACCTTACCGGCTGTCAAGGAGACCACCAGCATTCTGGGAGGCGGCATTCTGGTCTGGCTTGGAATCGGGATGATCCGGCAATCGAACCAGGTCCAGGGCACTCTTATGGCTGCCTCACCAGGCGGCACTTCAAATCTGGTCCTTGGCGGATTCCTGATCAGTATTTCCAACCCGTATTGGACCATCTGGTGGGCAACGATTGGACTGAGTTACATTGCCCTGTCACTTCCCTTCGGCAGGTGGGGACTGGCCAGCTTTTACTGCGGCCATATTCTGGCCGACTTATGCTGGTATACCTTTGTTTCCGGGATCATTGCCCTGGGGAAAAAGACTATCTCACCGAAGGTCTACCATTTCATTATCCTGCTGTGCGGTCTATTTCTTCTTATTTTCGGCCTCTATTTTTCCTATTCCGGGTTCCATTCTTTCCTCAGCTAACCTCATCATATAGATAGCGCGTAGATAGCGCGGTTCCCTTTCTCCTTTGTGCCTTTGTCCCTCTGTGCCTTTATGCCTGAGTAGTTACCTTCTCCCTTTCTTTCTCCTCAATATACACGTATTTTGGCCTCAAATCAAATCTATAAATTAGATTAAAAACACTAAAGATTTATTTTATTAACGTACGAAAAGAGATTAAAAATTACTACATGTTTTTACCAATGACTCACCAGGCACTGAGAAGGGAGGGTAACATGAACAAAGCTGGAAAACTGCCCATAAAAACACTTATAAAAACACTTATAAGATCAGTTTTAAAACCACTCATGATGACAAGCCTTCTTGTTTTTATTCTCTGGCATTACGCCGGGGCAGAGTGCTGGGAAGAGGTTGTGAGCAATGGATTCGGGGAGTTTAGTAACGATTATGCCTGGAGTATGGCAACTTTTCAGGGGAAACTGTATGTCGGAACACTCAATTCGCTGAGGGGGGCAGAAATCTGGAGCAGCAGCACCGGTGAACAATTCACCTGGAGGAGAGTGTACAACACGCTGACTGCCAGTAATTCGGGGATACGCTGTCTGTATGCAGATGGGGATAAGTATCTTTATGCCTGTACATCCAGTGTATCTGGAGCTGATATAGTAAGAACCGGCAATGGGTACTGGTGGATCCCTATCAGCAGAAGGGGTTTGGGAGATATGAGAAACACCACCGTTCGGTGCATGGCCCGGTTCGGAGAATATCTTTATGCCGGCACCGGCAGCAAGATAGCCAGGTTGTACCGAAGCCGGGATGGGCTGAGCTGGGAACCGGTCAATACCGGAATGGAATCCACTCTGGTCAAGTATCCGAAAACCTCGGTCGAGGTTATCAATAACATCCTGGTTGGAGAGCTGGAGGTATTTAACGGCCATCTCTACGCTTTCACCTGGACTGATGATCTGGCCGCGATTCGAGGCCCCTTGAGCAGGGTCACACTCAATGAACCGATCCTGAATGCTGCGCATTATATTCCAGGACATACTCCAGGATATACTCCAGGATTTCAGGGCGAAAATCATACTGTGGACGGCAATGCCGCCGCTGCCGCCGCCGCTGCTGTCGATGATACTGCTTCTCTTGCTGCTGCTGCTGACGATGAAAAAACGTTTAAGAGTAAGTACGGATTCCTGGTACCAAACTATTTCAACCTCCAGGTATCGCGGGCTCCCGGTGCCTTTGAGGTGTGGCGAAGCAGTAATGGGACAAACTGGGAAAAGGTGGTGGGTCAGAATGATATTTACGGCAATGGGATGGGCTTTTCTCTGTACGATGCGGATAACCTGATGAACGATCTGGTTACCTGCGTGGCTGTTTTCAGGGATCAGGAGTCCCAGAAGGAGCATCTCTACCTGGGAACAGGCAATAGTGAAGGGAAAACAGGCATATGGAGAACATCCGAAGGTACCCGATGGGTGAAGGTTTTGGATTTTTATGAATTGGGAGAAAGGAATAACTTTTATGTCTGGCGTATGATCCCATTCAAGGGAAGGCTCTTTGTCGGCACCTTTAACATGGGACCGGCTTCAGACCCTGGAGTAACCGGAGCGCAGATCTGGGTATCCGATACCGGCACACACGGCAGCTTTCACAAGCTGGTAGGCGATGGTTTTGGTGGAGACACCATAAGATTTTCAGGGATAACCATCCCGAAAAACTATGGAATTCGCTCCTTCGGCATCCTCAACGATACCCTGTTTGCAGGTACCGCTACCATGCTCAGCGCGGTTGTTCCGGGCTTGCCGTTTGGAGTGACCATCGCTGGCAAATATTCCGGCTGTGAAATCTGGAAACTGGTCCCCGACGAGGAGTGCAACCAATATTTACCAGCCCCGGCTGCATTGTCAGGTTCATCGGAACAAGTCCAGCCTTCAGGCAAAATCACCCGGTCTTCAAATACCACACCAGGCACTGCGAATAATCACCGCTGGCAACGATTATCAGGTAAAAACCCAACCTATCGGTAAGGAGAAAGAACATGAAAAAAGCTATTAAACTATTCATCATAACCAGCTTATTTATCCTTTTCTTCCACAATTCCTCCAGGGCGGATCATTGGGAGAGGGTTGTCGGTAAGGGATTCGGCGATCCAGCGAATGATTATGCCTGGAGCATGGAAACTTTCCGGGGAAAGGTATATGTCGGAACACTGAATCCCATCCGGGGTGCAGAAATCTGGTGCAGCAGCAGTGGAGAACAGGGGACCTGGAAAAGAACCTATAATGCCCGCACTCCCCTGGCCAATCTTGGGGTGCGCAGCCTGTATACCGATGGCAATCAGGCTTTGTATGCCTGTACCTTTAATTTCAGCGGGGCTGAAATTTTACGGACAACAGATGGGCAATCATGGGACAAGGTCAAGAAAAGCAGGGGAGGGGAAAACCGGAAAGATGATACCATCAGATGCATGATCCGGTTTGGAAATTATCTGTATGGAGGAGGCGGTGGTAAAGGGGCTCAGTTGTATCGAAGCAGGAACGGCTCGAACTGGACAATGGTCAAGACTAATCCGAGCTTTGAATCAACCAAGGTACCTGATCCGAATACCGGCGATATGGTCACCAACAATATTCTGATCGGAGAGATGGAGATCTTCAAGGGTCAGCTCTACGCCTTCACCTGGACCAGGGACATGGATATGGGCAACCTGATCGGGCAGGATATCAAGGACATGGCAGCACTCATTCCCAACTCTCCGGGAGCCTTCGAGATATGGCGGAGCAGCGATGGGACAAATTGGGAAAAAGTGGTCGGTAAGAATGATCCGTATGATAATGGAATGGGTTTTTCCCTTCATGATCCTGAAAACCTGGCCAACGATGTTGTTACTTCAGTGGCGGTATATAAGGGAAAGTTATATCTGGGAACCCAGAATGATAATGGGAACAGCAGCATCTGGAGAACAGAGGATGGAGAGGAATGGGAAGAGGTTCTGGATTTTTTCAGCCTGGGCGAAAAGTTTAATTTCTATGTCTGGCGCATGATTCCCTTTAACGACAAGCTGTACATCGGTACTCTGAATGTGGCCCTGAACTATGGCAACGGCTCAGCAGCAGGAGGCGAAGCAACCGGTGCTCAGGTCTGGGCTACCGACTCAGGTGATCGCGGTACTTTTTACAATCTCGTTCATAATGGATTCGATGGCGAAACCATATCTTTCAAAGGTAAGGACATTCCCAAAAATTACGGCATTCGCTCCTTCGCCATTCTGGAAGATACTCTTTTCGCGGGTACGGCAACCATAGCCAGTGTTCCCGTTCCGGATGATGATGATCCGGGCCGGAGAACCATTGCCGGCAAGAATGTTGGCTGTGAAATCTGGAAGCTGATACAGGACTAGGGCGGGCAGGGGGTATTCCTCCTCACGGGATTTATCTGGGGTATCTGTTCATTATGACCTTGCGGATGGGGGACCGGCACAGGTGCAATTTACGGCTTGTATATGATAAATCGGTAAGTTGCCAGAAATATGTAAAAAAAGGTTAAATGTAATGTTGTCTTATACACGAAAAGGTATAAAACGTGTATAAATTTAGTAATGAACAGATTAACCTTAATCGTGGAGAGGATCATGAGAAGAGCTTTGAGATTATCAATCATGGCAGCCGGTTTTTTAGTTTTCATATTGGTCCACAATTGCAGTGCAGAAACCTGGGAGAGGGTTGTCAGTAACGGCTTTGGCGATCCGGGTAACGATTACGCCTGGAGTATGAGCATATTTAAAGGGAAATTATATGTCGGGACCCTGAATATTACCGGAGGAGGTGAAATCTGGAGAAGCAGCAACGGGGAGGCGGGAAGCTGGCAAAAGGTTTACGATCATATCCCTCTCTCCAATCTGGGGATACGGCATTTGTATGCTGACAAGGACCAGGCTCTTTATGCCTGTACGGTAAGTTTTACCGGCGCTGAGATTTTAAGGACAACCGATGGGCAAAAATGGACCAGGGTTGAAAAGGGAATGGGAAACCGGGCTGATATTGCCTTTCGATGCATGACCCGGTTTGGAAATTACCTGTATGCCGGCGCCGAAAACTCGGCAGATAAAGGGGCACAGCTCTATCGAAGCACAAACGGCCTCAGATGGAGCCCGGTTATGACCAAACCCGGCTTTGATTCGACGAAAGTTCAAGATCCTAACACCGGCAAACTGGTTATCAATAATATCATGATCGGAGAACTGGCGGTCTTCCACGATCAGCTCTACGCCTTTACCTGGACAAGAGAAGGCAGACATTCTGACGTTATCGAGTACATGCTCGGTCTGGAAGCTGATAATCCCAGGGTTCAATCGCCTCCTCCCGGTGCTTTTGAGGTGTGGCGAAGCAAGGACGGAGTCAATTGGGAAAAGGTGGTGGGCCAGGATGACCCGTATGGTAATGGTATGGGCTTTTGCCTTCACGATCCTGATGGATTGTCCAATGATGTCGTCACCTCAACCACGGTTTTCAAGGGGCAGTTATACCTGGGAACCATGAATGATAATGCCTGCAGTACTGTCTGGAGAACGGCTGATGGGACGCAGTGGACCAAGGTACTGGACTTCTTTGACCTGGGAGAGAGAGCCAATTATTATGTCTGGCGCATGATTCAGTTCAAGGATAAGCTTTTTATCGGGACTAATAATGTAGGGCCGATTACAGCTCCCGGAGTGACCGGAGCGCAAATCTGGGCTTCCGAGTCGGGTGACCGCGGCACCTTTTACAACCTTGTTCACAATGGGTTTGATGGAGAAACCTGGTCCAATGGTTCGGGTGTAGAAATACCGAAAAATACCGGCATCCGTACCTTTGCTGTTTTCAATGATACCCTGTTTGCAGGTACAGCTACGATACCGAGCGTTCTTATAGTTAACAGGAACAGCCTGGTTGATCGGCTGACTATCGCTGGCAGGGATGCAGGATGCGAGATATGGAAGATGGTCCCCTGAGATTATGATTGAGAGGCGAAAGCCGGGAGCCAGAGATCTTCGAGGTGACTAAAAAGACACCTATTCTGGCTCCTGCCTTTTTTCCGGATTTCCGCCATTTTAACACCTTTTTCTCTAACTCTTTCCTCTCTCCTGCTGGCAGGGATTCACCCCGGCGTTCTCATCATCCCCTCGAATATCTCCAGTCAGCCAATTATTTCCGATACTTGGGTACCAGGTGCCAAAAATCAAAAAAATAAATAAAACAGGATAAAGATTAAATTTATTAACGTACGAAAAGAGATGTAACACCACTGGTCATAATCACTCTCAAAGCTAAAGAGGTTTGCATGAAAAAGGCCATTAAATCGATTATCATTGTCGTACTTCTCGTTCTCTTCCTGCACCCTTCCTCTCATGCAGAACAGGCGAACCGGGTTATACCTGGCGGAGAGTTTATCGTGCTCTTCCCTTTACCAGTTCGGGAATACGCTCAGCCAGCCGGTACCGTCAGTGGCCAGTGGTCAGCAGTTGGTGATCAGTGATCAGTAAGTAAGAAAAATGATAATTAAAAACCGATTCGCTTATATTTATTTTAACCAGCATACCGTTTGTCATTCTCGCGTAAGCGGGAATCTAGAAATAGCTGCAATCTCCGGATTCCCGTTTACGCGGGAATGGCAGGACTTAATGCCTTTTAAAGGTATGATACTTACCAATGTGAGCGAACCGATTAATTTTTTACGTTCTTCCACCATTTGTTTCAGCGGATAGTCTGATGTACTGATAATTGTGTGCAGGTATTCATAATCTTCAACGAACATAGGGAGGGTCACATGAAAAGGGTTTTGTCATTACTTATTACCGCTGCCTGTTTGATTCTCTGTCTGAACTGCGGCTCCTTTGCAGAAGAATGGGAACAAGTCGCCAGTAATGGGTTTGGCAATCCATCCAATGATTATGCCTGGTGCATGGCTACGTTTAAAGGAAAATTATATGTTGGAACCCTCAATACTCTCAGTGGTGGGCAGATATGGAGAAGCGGCACAGGAGACCCTGACAGCTGGGAAATGGTGTATGATTCTCGCTCTTCCATTTTCTCCAATGCCGGGGTGCGTACCTTATATTCTGACAATGATCAGGCCCTCTATGCCAGCACCTTGAACTCTCTTGGGGCTGAAATCATGAAAACGACGGATGGGAAATCCTGGAGCCTGGTGAAAAAAGTGATCGGGAGGCGGTGGAATACCACCATCCGGTGCATGGTCCGTTTTGGAGACTATCTTTATGCAGGTGCGGGAGGCTACGGAGCCCAGTTATATCGGAGCAAGGATGGCGTGAATTGGAGACTGGCCAAGACCAATCCGCCCTTTCAGTCTATCAGGGTCTATGATCCCCAAATCGGGACAGCGGTTGTCAATAACACCATGATCGGAGAGCTGGCGGTTTTCCATGATCAGCTCTATGCTTTCACCTGGACCAAAGAGGCCAGATATCGTGATGTGGCTGACCATGTCTTCGGTTACGAAGTGGACAGACCGACTTATTATTCCAACTCTCCCGGTGCTTTCGAGGTGTGGCGAAGCAGTGACGGCATCAACTGGGAAAAGGTAATCGGTAAGGATGACAAATACGGCAATGGAATGGGACTGAGCCTGCGTGATCCCGAGGGTCTGGCCAACGATGTAGTTACTTCAGCTATCGTTTTCAACGATCGGCTGTATATGGGCACACAGAACGCCAATGGAAACAGCTCCATCTGGCGAACATCCGATGGGACGACATGGACCAAGGTGCTGGATTTCCTTGAGTTGGGAGAGATAGCCAATTACTATGTCTGGCGCATGATTTCCTTCCAGGACAGGTTGTTTGTCGGCACCATGAATGTTGGCCCGGCTACAGCCCCAGGGGTGACCGGAGCACAGGTCTGGGTTTCTCCATCCGGTGATCCCGGTTCGTTTCAGAATCTCGTCCACAATGGCTTCGACGGAGAAAGCTGGACCAACGGCGCAGATCTGGAAATACCCAAAAATATTGGTGCCCGTACGTTCGGCATTCTGAACAATACTCTTTATGTAGGCACGGCTGTCATACCAAGTGTTTTGATTCCACGGAGATATAACGGCGGCGGATATAAATTCGGCGATCGTCCGTTAGCGATTGCCGGAAGAGATGTCGGGTGCGAAATCTGGAGGCTGGTCCAATAGCAGGCCTCAGCACACGGCGCGGGAATTACCCGGCCAGATGGATGCTGCTTTCCCTGGAGCTATTTTATACTGCGAACGGGTGAAGATTGAACTTTTTGCTCAGGAGTCAGAAGTCAGAAGTCAGGAGTCAGAAGTCAGAAGTCAGGAGTCAGAAGTCAGAAGTCAGGAGTCAGAAGTCAGAAGCCAGGAGCCAGAAGAAGGTAAAAGAACTCCTTATTTAAGATGGCCCATACCTCCTTCTGAATTCTGACTCCTGACTCCTGGCTCCTCTGGAAAAGTTCAGTTCTAAGCCGTTTATAGTATAATGTAGGGTGGGGCTGCTTTTTTGCCTCACCAGATACCGCCATTATGGTCGCTGCCTTTCTCATGGGAGAGAGCCATCCTCCACTCCCTCGCCCCCTTTTTGGGGGAGAGGGCTGGGGTGAGGGGGCTGTTATTTAACCAGCCTCGTAATTCCCGCGACCTGTACTTCAGCCAGCCACCTCCGTAACAAACTGGTAATGCTCCCTACAGGCACAGCTTGGAATTAAGGACCCGCAGACTATCCTTGAGTGAAAGAATTCTCATGCAATCCCCAGCTTGATGAGTTTATACCGGAGGGAAGAGTAGGGCATGCCGAGGATTTTGGCTGCCTCACGGCGGTTCCACCGGGCATCTTCGAGGGCAATGAGGATTTTTTTGCGCTCCCGCTCCTCACCTGAACAGCCCGGACAGGAAGGAGCTTCAGGCTTGTGTTCTTTCGGCAGGTTGAGGTGTTTTGGCTCGATCAGGCCGGAGCGGCACAGGATAGCCGCCCGCTCGACCATGTTGCGAAGCTCCCTGGCGTTGCCGGGAAAGCTGTATCCAGCGAGCACATTCCTGGCCTCGGGTGAAAAGCCTTCAACGCGAAGGCCGCGACCGATCAGGTAGGTTGAAAGAAAATGTTCAGCCAGGGGAATAATGTCCGAGGGTCTTTCCCGGAGAGGCGGGAGTTTGATGGTAAACACATTGAGCCGGTAGAACAGATCCTTGCGGAACTTGTATGATTCGACAAGCTCTTCCAGGGGAACGTTGGTCGCGGCGATTACCCGGATATTGACATCGATCTTCCGTGCTCCGCCCAATCGCCGCAGCTTGCGGGTTTCCAGCACCCGGAGGATTTTTGCCTGGGCCTGGGGGGAGAGGTCGGCGATTTCATCCAGAAAGAGGGTGCCTCCGTCAGCCAGTTCGAAGTAGCCTGCCTTGTCAATGGCAGCTCCGGTGAATGCACCCCTGACATGGCCAAACAGCTCGCTCTCGACCAGGGATTCCGGCAGGGCAGGGCAGTTGACGGCGATGAATGGCCGGTCATCCCCGCCGGTCATGAAGTGGATCTGCCGGGCGGCAACCTCCTTGCCGGTACCGGTTTCTCCGCTGATCAGGATGGTCTCGCACCGGGCCTTCACGGCCAGTTGTATCTGTCCGCGCACTTCGGCGATAGCCTGGCTGACCCCCACCAGGCAGCGGTTCCTGTGGCGGATATCTTCCGACATCTGTATCCCCCTGATGGTTTCCTTCAACCGGCGGTGACCCTGGCGCAGGTGGCGGATGCGCATCGCTTTTTCCAGAACCGCATCCAATTCGAGGAGCTTGACCGGTTTGGTGAGAAAATCCGCCGCTCCCAGTCTCAGGGCCTGAATGACGGCCTCCATATTCCCGTGGCCGGTAATAATGACCGCAGACAATTCAGGCCGAATATCTCCCATTGCCGACAGCACCGAGAGCCCGTCCATGCCCGGCATTCTGAGGTCAACAATGGCCAGATCATAATCATGGGCTTCGACTAATTTGAGCGCGGTATCTCCTGCCGGGGCATGGGTCACCCGATGCCCGCAGTCCTCAAGGTAGGGGCCTACGGTCTGATGCACGATTTGCTCATCGTCAACCAGCAGAATGCGTAAGCGTGGTTCATCCGCCATAGTTTATTCCTCCCGGTTTCTGCCTCATGGCCGGCAGGGTCACAGTTACGGCTGTACCCTGATTGACCACCGATTGAATACTGATTGTGCCCTGAAAACTCTCGACGATCGATCTCGATATCGTCAATCCAAGTCCGGTTCCCTTATCCGGATCCTTGGTAGTGAAGAAGGTTTCAAATACCTTGGGTATCAGATTCTGGGGAATGCCTACCCCATGATCGATCACCTCGATCTTCACCAGGGAACCTGACTCTGACTTCTCTTCAAAGGTACGCACAACGATCCGGCTGGACCGCTCAGGGCAGCCAGAGCCTGGCAATCTGGATTCCGGCGGGCCGGTTTTCAGTTTATCCGCAACTGCGTCACGGGCATTGTTGATCAGATTCAGGACGACTTCTTCCAGTGAAAAGGGGTTGGCCAATACGGGAGGAAGGTCTTCAGCCAGCTCACAATCGAGAATGAATCCCCGAAAACGCAGTTGTGCTCCAATAAGCTCCATGCATGATTTGATGGCCTCATTGACCTGCACTGGAAGGAGCTCGGTATGCTCGGATCCCCTGGCAAACAGGCGTGCATGCTCGATCACGTGGGTCATCCGGTCGGTTTGATCGACAATGAGCTGGATCTTTTCTTTTATCATTGCCTCCGGTATATTCCAGCCTCTTTTGAAGCCGATGAGGATGTGCTCGGCCAGCCCGCGAATGCCCAGCAGAGGCTGGTTCAACTCATGGGCCATGCCGGTGGCCATTTCACCGAGGGACCGCAGGCGATCGGAGACGATCGCCCTGGCCCGCTGCTCCTCCAACTGGCGTTCGGCTTCCTTCCTGGCTTTTTCCATCTGGATACGGTCAGTGATATCGATACCCAGCTCGAGAATCATCCGGGAATTGTCTATGTCGGTAAACAGGGTATCGTACATCTCGTAGATCCGGCCATCGGGGGCAGTGAGCCTGCGATTCAGAATCTCCTGTTCGTGCAGCAGGACAGCAGCGATCCGGCAATCCGCACAGGGCTCCTGCAATCCATGCAGTATCTCGAAGCAGCGCTTTCCCTTCGGATCATCGAAGATTTCCCGGAACGCGCGGTTGGCAAAGGGTATGGAATAGTCAGGAGACTGAAGATAGACAATGGCCGGAAGCACATCCAGCACGGCAAAGAGCCGCTGCCGCTCCTCCCTGGCCACTTTCCCCTGGCGCAGCAGTTCTTCCGTCCGCTTGCGTTCGGTAATGTCTTTGAAATCCTCCACAATGCCGATCAATTCACCTTCAGGGCTGCGAAAGGGAGTGGCGGTCATGATGCAGGTTATCTTATCGCCGTTTATACGCCACTTTTCCACATCGTACTCGACGTGCTCTTCACCGCCCATGATCCTGGTCAGCGGACAGTCCGGAGTATGACAGGTAGTGCCGGGAAACACCTCGAAACATTTTTTCCCGGCCATTTCAACCTTGCGCTGGCCAGCCAGAAGAGTGAAAGTATCATTGATCCTCAGCATGTTGAAATCCCGGTCGATTACCCGCATGCCGTCAGCCGCGGCATTGAAGATCTGATCAAGCTGCCGGTGAGCCACCTTGATCGCATCCTCGGCGCGCTTGCGGTCGGTAACATCCCGGAAAACAAGAACGACTCCGATAATATTTCCTTTCTCATCCTTAATCGGTGCGGCACTGTCGTCGATGATCAGTCTCACGCCGTTTCTCGCCTCCAGAATCGTGTTATTGTCCAGGCTGACCACATCGCCTGCCCGGATCACTCTGGATACGGGCTCTTCTTTTGGTTCACCGGTCCTGCCGTCAAGAATGATAAATATTTCCGAAAGAGGTCTCCCTACCGCCTCTTCCTCCTTATGACCGGTGAGAACCTGAGCAGTAGGGTTCATAAAGGTGATATAGCCATTGATGTTGGTGGCGATCACCGCATCTCCAATGCTTTTCAAGGTGGTAAAGAGCCATTCTCTGCTTTCTCTGGCTGCTTCTTCCGAGTGCTTGATGGAGACGAAAAGAGGGGCAATCCAGGCTGCTCCGGTTACCATAAATGTTGACAGCACCAGCCCGACCAGTTCATTGGTCAAGTCGGGCAAATAGGACGTATCCCCTGAAATTACCCGGAATAAGGGGATGGAACGCCGCACAGCCATGAGCAGGATTGCTGTCGAGATGAGTATCCAGGCCTTGCGCTTTCCCGTGATCCGAATCAGCCTGAAGGCCAAAAAGGCGGCTATCGTCTGAAGCAGTAAAGAAACGCTCAGAATTACAATCCCCAGAGCAACCATGCCGGCTTTTTCCTTTCAACAGCGGCAGCAGCAGCAGATCAGCCAGATACTTTGCTGTCCTGCACCCCCTGCAGGAGGGCTGGAGTATATTTCACCATATTGCCGGGGATCATAATATGGATGTGGAACCTGTGATCAGGAAGTATTTATCTAAGATTATAGCATAGTCAAAAAGAAGAGATCAAAAGTAAAAAAGGGAAGTTAAGGTGGTGCCGGAGAAGATTGCCAACATTTGCCTCTGACAAAAATTGTCCATATGACCAAAAATAAGCAGTCGGTGATAAATTCAAATATTATTGGCATAACCCTGCACTGGTAAACGAAGAATGACCCTGCAAAGGTGCCAGGGTTTAATCGCTTCTCTGATACCGGAGAAGCGATTTCACGACCCTTCTCACTCTGATCAACCATCTGATAAACCAAGCTTTTTTGATTATGAACCACTCCCCTGCACCAAATGGCATCTCTTATGCGTTCGGCCTTCGATAGGATTGACAATTCAGTTTGACAATAGTGAACCTTTTGGCTTTTTTGTAACTACTCAGGTAAATAGGCTGTAGGCATTGAGACTGGAGGAGAAGACAATGTGTCCCGACCACAAGGAAAAGCCTTTAGACTAACAGCCTTCAGCCTGCAGTCTGCAGCCTCTTGCAGCCTTACCAACCTGAGTAGTTACTGTTTCCCTTGATAACACCCTGGGGGAATACCTTGGAAAGGAGAGAGTGACAGCAGCAAAGATACAAGTATTGGGAATAACGGGAAACCTTTTATTAAGCACGGCAGTCCTTCAGACTGCTGAAAAACGAAAGGAAAAAAGGAAAAATGAAAAAAGCTGGTTTGTATTACCTGATTACCCTGACCGCGATAGCGACAGGTATCTTTTTATATTCTCCTGTCCATGCCCAGGATTCTCCCCTGCTTAAAGATTTTACCTTCAGTGCTGATTATGCTTATTACACTAAATACGTGAGCAAGGGTTTCACCTGGGATAATGATCCGGCCCTGCAGGCAGGATTCTATATGGGTTTTCATGGGCTGACCCTGACTGTCTGGGACAGTATGGATATCAGAAACCAGGAAGGGGTTGTTTCTGATGAAGTCGATTATGTGGCTGAATATGCCTACAGCATCAAGAGACTGAAACTCAGCATCGGCCATGCCTACTTCGATTATCCAGGCACTAATCTGTTCTCCAGAGAGATATCAGCGGGTGTTGCCTATGATATCCTTCTTTCCCCCTCGCTGTCCTGGAAGATCGATTACTCGGATGAAAAACGGGGTGGAGCGGATGGAAACTACGTAGCTGTTGCCATTGCCCATAGTTTCCCGGCGGGCAAGCTGATGAGTGTGGACCTGTCCGGGCATGTCGGATACAATGATGGTTATTTTATTCGGGGCAAAGGCGGTGATGTAGCCCTGACCGCAGGCTTGAGCATTCCCTTGACCGACAAACTGACCTTTAAGCCGAACATCAACTATGCCCTTCCCTATGCTGATCAGGCCGATGAACAGGACGGCAACCAGGACAGCAGGGTATTCGCCGGTGTAGTCATGGGGTACAGCCTGTAACGTGACAATGGTGAATGAGGCAGATTGCCTCGATCATACTGGAATGACCGTGATACCGTACGGTGTACTAACAAAGAAACAAGGGCAGAAGCGGCATCTGCCCTTGTTTCTTTGCGGAGTTGAGGAGAACTGCCTGGTAATTCTCGATGGCAGCACTACCCGATAATTGAGATAATCGCACTTTTAAATAATCGCACTAGATAATCGCACTTGGCGTCAGGAATACCGGCACAGGCGGCGGACCGGGCACAGCAGGTGGCCCTGCAGGAGCAATAGTCTTGAGGTAGGCTATCAGGGCTGAATTGCCCAGTGGTATATTCGTCGTGAGCCAGGTGGAGCTTGTTATCGGCAGTGTGGCATAGTTGGCCGGCAGAGTCAATGGCTTGGGCAGGCCTGCGCCGGTCAGAAGTCCGGTTGCTGGCCAGAGGTTAACCCCAAGGAGGGGATCATAGTAGGCCAGGCCAAGCGGAGTATTATACAGCAACCAGGGATTTTTCAGAGCCGGGTTCCAGGTTAATCCGGGTTGCACGGGTAAAACGGTAGTCGGGGTCAGACTGGTTACGATCGGGGTCGGCAGCCCGGAAACAGGATCAACAGGGGACAGGGCAGGGGACCAGAGCGGCCACAGCGTATTATAGGGCGGCATGGCCATCCAGTTCTGGGCCTGAGCAATTGGGGAACAGACGAAAAATACAGCTATAATACCGATCAATGCCAAAAAGATATAACTGGGGATTCTCTTAACAACCATTTTCAACGCTTCCTCCATCACTTTACGAGTCGAAGATTAAAGTGATCTCAAAAATGGCTAACGAAATTAATTCCTTCCGTATTCCAAACACCCACTTCCAAACTTCTTGCCTAACTTCCTTTGAAACTTCTTATTGCACTTACTGCTTTCAAAACTACCCATACGACAGAAAACCTCATCCCTTCAAAAACTTATTCCCTTCACCTCCTTTTTTGTCAGGATCCCCGCCGCTTTCTTAAAGCCCATCAGAATATTCCCTCAATCCTCTCTCATCATGAAACTCTCAGGATTTTGGTATGCTTGCGGCGGACCGAATAAAAGCACGACAACCCGACACCTTCGGATTCTCCTGCTTGTTGTTTTTAGGGAAATCAGCAAATTTCACCCAGGGTAAATCCTGAATCCTGGCCGAGGGCCATTGAATATAGGAAAAAATACGAGCTGTTTGATAAGGAAAAATAACAACCGCGTGATGAGGAAATCCTACAGGACAGGGAACTGAATTCGAGCATGAAGAATTGAGTTATGGATCAAGCTCAAAGAGTATAGGGTGAAATAGCAGCCTCCTCCTGATTTTCAAATCATTCTCATGGAATAAATACAAATTGAACGGTCACGAGTGTAAAATGAATAGCTATCCTTATATACACTCCTGACTTACGACAATATATTTTTGCTTCCTCAACTTCTTGTTATGAGCATATTTGATGCCATACTGCTAACTGATTGTCTTATAAAGATAAACATGAGGACATTTTGAAAGGCTGGGAGACCCGTTCAGACCAGGAAAAGAATTCTCCATATTTTTTCAGAAGAGGGTAAGCAAAATTGGGTGGCGGGAGGAATGACTAGAATCCATTTGCTCTTATATATCCGAGAGCTATGGAGGACACATAAAATTTATGGTATTTTTACCAAGTTTTCAGATAAAGGATAAGCCCTGATAAAGTGAGCCCCTGAAAAAATTCCAGGGGTTACGCCTGGCCAGATTTTGTATCAGCACCGGCATCGAGTTTTTGGATATGGCGATACTCGTTGAGAATGGTTTCATAGATAAGCTTGTTGGGAATGTATGGCGGCTTAAGGAATATCCCCTCACCGCCGCGGAATATCTTCGATAAGGCGGCAGCCGTACCCGCGGACCTGCTCATACCGGCATCGCACTGGCAGATGATCATCTCGACTTCATGGAGATGGCTGTGAACAAATTCCAATATTCTCCTGGCATGAAGCTCATGAAAAATCTTGTCCTTTGGTATGCGGGGAGCGCCAAAATTGTACAGGCTCCGAAAATATACGCCATCTTCCGTATCCCAAACTGCGATCCTCAATACTCCCTTGCAGTTTTTTTCCGGAATATCAGGGAAGAATTGATCATCATCGGTCATTGATATGACTATGTGCGGAAAGTCAATGTATGCCTTTTGGATATCATACCTGTTCATGGTCAATATGTTCATTGTCCCGTCCCAATAATGGTTATCGGATATTTGCCTGCCAGTATCTGAAATTAGCTTGGAAGTTCAATTTTATCATTGAAAGATCAATACTACAAGAGACTTTTTGGCTATCGGCGGCGAATGCCTGAGCATTTTTTCCAGTTTTATATTTGTGCTTTATACTCACTGGGTGTTAAAATATATATAGCTGCTATTGCTATAAGCCAGGCTCGGTTAGGCTATCAGCAGGGTTTCGCCAGGAGAGCTCAAGACCGGAGCTTATAGCAGCCGCAGCGACACTTTCATATTTCTCCTTTCATTCTGGCGAAACCTTGCTGATGGCAATTGAGCCGGAAATCGGCAGGTCTCAAGGTATTCCACTCACTCTTTCTTTTTTGCCTCGAAATCTGAAAACGCCCAATAACCGAGAATAACCAGGTTTATCGGAGAAATAACGGACAGTACCCCATAGAGGACAGGGTTTTTGCCATGTTTGGCAGCTATCTTGCCAAAGCATACCGCGATGTAGACAATAATAAGGAAAACGCCTATTCCCCCGAAGACGTGCATCGTGAATACCTCCTTCCGAAAGGTTCGTAAATTGTGTCCTGCTGCCTGGGTGATAATAGATAATTCGGCGAAATCGAATACTTGCTCATTATGCTCGCTCCAAATATACCTGGGAAAGTTCCCGGTGAGCAGAGCCGATATATGAACAGGAGGTTATACAAGAGAGGGATGGATCGGGACATGAATACGAGCGGACCCGGAAGAAGAATCAGGATTGGCTGCTCCGGATGGAGCTATCCTCACTGGAGGGGACGGTTTTATCCGGAAGGAATGAAGCAGGATGAGTGGTTTGCTTTTTATAGCTCTTCCTTCGACACTGTCGAAATTAACAACACCTTTTACCAATTGCCGCAAGAGGATGTTTTTCGCCGATGGGAGAAGCAAGCCAGTGGAGAATTCGTCTATGCTGTCAAGGTTAACCGCTATCTTACCCACGTGAAAAAGCTTCATAATGCCCGTGATCCCCTGGAGAAGTTCATTGCCCGTGTCCGACTGCTGGGAGGGAAACAGGGACCGCTTCTCTATCAGCTGCCACCCCGCTGGACAAAAAATTATCGAAGGCTGGAAAGCTTTCTCGATCTGTTGCCCGGGGATATGATTCATGTGTTCGAATTTCGGGACCAATCCTGGATGTCGGATGACATTTTCCATCTTCTGGATCAGCACGGATGCTCGTTCTGTATCCATGATATGCCCGGTTTGAGCTGCCCCCGCACGGTTGTGGGGCCGGTCTGCTATCTTCGCTTCCACGGGACTCAAGGGAAGTATCAGGGAGGATACTCCGAGCCCGCTCTGAAAGAGTGGGCTGCATGGATTGAAGAACAGGCAGGAGATGTCTACGCCTATTTTAACAACGATGCTCTGGCCCATGCTGTTTACGATGCCAGGCAACTGAAGGATTATCTCAAGAGCAGTCTGAGCCGATAAGGGCTAACCTGGAATAGTGGTAATATATGATTACATCTTGACTATACCTGGAAAATAATCTATTATGGAAAAATATTAAGATCGGGTTTCAAGATAAGCCCCAGGCTTGCCAGTACGCCGTCTGACTCAGAGAACAAGCAACGTTATCCGAGCGATATCCAGTTTTCAGCAGGTTAATCCTCGATACTCAAAACCTGGACCATCCCGGCTCCTGAACGCCTCGCTATCCCGGCTCCTGAACCTCTTCCCCTGTAACGGGCAAATAATACCACAAAAACCGCTGTAAATTCGAAGTATTACCAGAGGAAGACCATATTATATAATATTATATATTATGGTAATACAGATTTTATTTTATTGTACCGACAATTCATTATTATAACGTATTCAGGCGCGGGTGGCATTATTTTTCAGCATTGATCAATTGCCCGGCAGCTCAAAGAGGGGGAAGGCAAATGGGCATGGTAATTCGAATATTTCTGGGACTTGGTGTGCTTGGCAACATAGCATATTTTACAGTAAAACCCTTTAGTAAAAAGGTAGGACTGATCATCATCCTTATGGGGATTATAGCTGGTTTGGCTGAAGGATTTGTCATCGGCCTGCCGATGATAGGAATAGGGGTTTTATTGCTGCTCATACAACTTATCTACCAGCGCTGCTGCTGATACTTTTTCCGTCGAGGGATTCCTATTCTCGCTTTCAGACGATTGGAGGATAACCCCGGAGGTGGGAAATGATTCCCTCCAGAGTTGCGAGATGGAGTGCTCCTTCTTTGGAATAATCCGGCATAAGGGCAAAGGGGTCGAAAATCAGGAGAGGTTTGCGGTATTCCAGCGCAAGCTCAATTTCAGAGACAGTTCCCGCGCCACCGGGTAAAGCGATGATCACCCTGGGAGTAAGGACATTGATATGATTGCGGCTCAGATTTTCTTTTCCCCGGGTTCCGCTGAAGGGAAGATGGGTAATGACCGGAATATCCACCCATTCGTTGGGATAGCCTGGCTTTGGCCGGAAATTCGCCCGGCCGGTATCCTGATAGAGATCCTGAGCCGGAATGATGCCGATAACCATCCCTTGCCGATCAGGGACAGAGGAAAATGCCTCTGAGACTGATGCCATCACTCCCTGCCCCCCTCCGGTGAGAAGATGGTATCCATGCTGACCAAGCCACACCCCCAAGGGCGAAGCCAGTTCTTCATGCCTTTCCCGGCCTGATCCTATAACACCAATGATGGTCCGGCGCATATCTCCTCAAACATCAGAAACCTTCACCCCCCATTCCGCTACCTGTCATCCCGGTAAGAGTACCGGCCGACATGTTCATCCCCCTCTGAAGGACAGGAAAGCTGGAAGAAGACCTCGTCACTCCTGGATAACTGTTTGTTGATCGTCCGAAGATCCTGGACCAGGACTCCTACAAAGACTCCCATAATCAAACCGAACGGGAATGCCAAAAGCGCAATGATAGCCAGAATAATAGCCTGCATGGACATAAAAAAACCTTACCCTTCTCTTGTCACTTGATGATAGCCAAAGAGCAATCCTGGAAATTCACCCTCATCATTATTACCTATATTATCATTTATTATATAGAGATCGGCTGAAAATTTCCATTTTTTATGATAATGAAGGTGAAAAAAAGGGGGAAAAAGACCGGGAGAAAAACTGAGGAGAGCAGGGGCTGAGCCTGATCTCCTCCATTCGGATATTATTCCAGCACCCTGCTGAAAAAGTCGTGGTGCTCTTCTTCCTGGGCCAGAATTGATTCGAATAACTGGCGGGTGGTAGGATCATGTTCGCGATCAGCCAGATCGATGATCCCCCGGTAATGGTTGATCGCATCCTCTTCCTGTTTCTTGTCCAGTTGAATCATCTCGTGAACGCTCGTTCCGACATTGATTGGACCCGGCTGGGTAGTGGGAATTCCACCCAGATAATTCAATCGGTCAGCGATAGCCTCTGCATGCTTCATTTCCACGATGGATATTTTCCGTAACTCGTCTTTCAGTGTCTCTCCGGTGATGCCTTTTTCCTGAACGTGCTGCCACATATACTGGATACTTACCGCCAATTCCCTGGCAATTGCCTGATTTAACATTTCTTTCAACTTATCTGAAGCCATCCTTCCCTCCTTGTGTGGTTAGAGTTATCTGCCCGAATAAAACTTACTGATTATTTTCTGGTATCATGTATTCGGATGAAATATCGTTTTGTCTCTACCCTGACTGGACAGATCAGGGTAATTTAACTGACAACCGGACTTGCAACCGGGCTTGACGTAAAACTTTTCCTTGGTTATAATTTATTCAGGTAAGAAATCATAGGAGTAAGAAGATGAGTCTGGTAAGAATGTCCACGAAGGGACAGATTGTCATCCCGAAAGTAGTAAGAGAGAAATTGGGGTTAAAACCAAATTCCAGGATCAAATTGGAATTGTTTGAAGACCATGCTGAAATTTCAGCTTTGCCGGATTATGTTCAGGAATTGAGAGGGATATTAAAAGATAAGCCTTCCATGACCGAGGATCTGCTGAGGGAGCACGGAAATGAAGTTAAAGCAGATGAGGGGCTATTAATCAGAGTGCTTCACCAGGAACCTGAGAGCGAAGGGTAAAAAGAGGCTTCGGGAATGAGAAGTTATCTTTTTGATTCCTTTGCTCTCCTCTGTTGGCTTCAGGAAGAGGAAGGATTTAAACTGGTTGACCGGTTTATTCTGGACGCCCAAGCCGGTAAGGTCAATCTTTATCTCAGCATTATCAACCTGGGAGAAATTTACTACCGGATTGCTAAGGTCGCTGGCCTTAAAACTGCCCGTAACGTGCTGGAAAAGATCAGATTTCTTCCTCTTAGGATTATATCCGCTTCGGATAACTTGGTGATGAAAGCTGCTGAACTGAAAGCCCGATATCCTATTGCCTATGCTGATGCCTTTGCTTTAGCTACCGCCCTGGAGCATCAGGCAGTTATTATTACCGGTGACCCTGAATTCAGGGTGATCAAGGAAAAGTTTGAGATTATCTGGATAAGAAGTTATAACGAGTAATAAATTTTTGTCTCCTGCATTTCTTCTGTTTTCACAACCCTTCCATCATGAGCGTCTTAATATTCTTCAATTTATACAAAATATATTGATCTCTTTCCTATTGACTGTATTTAATTTTAACTAATCTCTAATATAATTTACTTTCTATTTTATATTTTTATATTTGACAAATTCTGCTTAAATTTAGTATACTAATTTTTATACAGGCAATATATTGTTTGTTCTGGTTAGTATTTTGGATAATAGCTTTATAAGGAGGAAATCGTGAAAAAGAATTTCGTGTCAACTTTTCTGGTAATATTTGGATTAGTGGCTGGAGAAGCGATATTGGTGATGTTTTACGCTCCCCGCCGGGCCGGAGCTGATAGTCAGAGCATCGCCCGAAATCAGGCCATCATCGAAGGAGTCAACTGGCTGATCGACCGTCAATCAGCAGCAGGCGGGTGGGAGCCTTACTCCCTGGTTATCGGCAATTCTCTGGCTGTCAGGGCTTATGCGGCTGCGCAGGAACGCTTTTCTTCCCCCTGTGCTCTTCTTATCGACAGGCTCAAGAGGCTGCAATCACCTGACGGAAGCTGGGATGAAAATATCACCGGCACTGCTCATGCGGTCTGGGCTTTAATTGAGGCCGGGGAGGACAGAAACTCACTGATCATGCAAAATGCCCTCGGGTGGTTAAGGTCTCAGGCCCGGCGCGATTGTGCGGATATCGGCACGGGAAACACGAAAAATATTTCTTTAACCCTTATCGCTTTACTGAAAGCGGGTGAACCCCGTGATTCTCAGGTGATTGTCGATGGAATAACCTGGTTAAAGGCTAACCAGAATTTCGACGGATTCTGGGGTGCATTTGCCGGTGAATCGAGTGTGGCCTGGGTGAAAGAGGCGGTTATAGCCTTGATTCTGGCTGAATCGGAATCCAGTCCGCAGGTCCGGAAAGCCCTTGAATATCTGCGCGCTCATTATTCGGAATACAGCGGCTGCGACGCTACCGAAGGATTTGAGGTTTTCATCTCTGCCGGGAATACCGCTTTCGTGCAGGTTGGTCAGGCAAAGGTACTGGCAGGACAAAATGAGGATTTTGGCTGGGGAAAGTTTCCCGGCTGGCCCAGCCAAAATATCGAAACCGCCAGAGCCGTACTGACTCTGGCCCAAAGCGGCTATGAGAGCGAGCGGCTTAAGAATGCCTTAGCCTGGATGGAAAGCCACATTTCAGAGACCGGGGATTATGGAGGCGATTATCGTGTGCCATCGTCAACAGCATGGGCTGTTTTAGGGTTATCCGCGGCTGCTGACATCTCCGCCTCTTTGCAGGATGATGTGCTTCCCGCAAGCCTCGAGCTGGCCACCGGGCTCTTGATGCAATCCCAGAATGGAGGCTGGGCCTGGTGGAGCCTCTATCATCCGGAGGTCATCGGCAGTGAAACGGATAATACCGGGCTGTGCGTCTGGTCATTATATCAGGGCAATGAAGAAAATTCCTTTTTCGCCAGACAGCAGGCAGCCGCGTCACTTTCCTCTGGTCAGAACAGGGATGGCGGATGGGGTGGCCTGTGGAGAGGGGCCACGGTGAAGAGCACAGTTTCTTCCACGAATTTTGCTTTACTAGCCTTACTAAGTGCGGGATACGGCAGGACAAATCCAAATCTCGCTCAGGGAATTGACTATCTTATAGCCAACAGGGCAGATGGACATTGGGAAAGTGTGGGTCAAACAGCCATGTCAACGATTATTATCAAAAAATCCCGATACGATGACCAGGTCGCGGACAAGGCCGCAACATGGCTGCTCCAGAGCCAGAATGACGATGGCGGCTGGGGTCCGAAGAAGGGTGATGTCAGCACTGTGGCCAGTACGTCCATGGCCATGCTGGCCCTGGCTGAATGTGAACACGAGGGCTTTCCCCTGGCCAGGGGCGCTGCCTGGCTGCTGGCTGCCCAAAACGACGATGGAGGGTGGGGCGATCTTTCCGGAGCATACGCAAGCAATACGGCCAGCACTGCCCAGGCAGTCTGGGCTTTGTCCCAGGCCGGGTATCCTGCGGGAGTGGAGTTTGAAATCGTGCTGGATCGGGAATCCGCCTGTCCCGGTGACCAGGTGGTGGTGAATCTCCTGGCTGACAATGAGATCACCAGTTCACTGGCCCGGATTATTGATCCGCAGGGAAACGTCACCTCCATCGACCTTGCACCTGCCTTCAATGACAGCACCGGGCAGTCATCCTGCCACTGCCAGGCGACCTGCTCTCTCGATATCAGCGCTCCGGCAGGTACCTATACCGTGGCTGTCGATGCCTACTCACCGGCAGGAGATTCCAGTATCGCCGCCACCTTCGCCGTTTATCCACTGCATTCCTTCTTTCGGGACGCTGATGCTGACGGCTGGGGCAATCCGGATGATATCTTCACCAGCTGTCAGATGCCGCCAGGGTATGTGATGAATCATCAGGATTCCGACGACAGCGATCCGAATACCGGTCCCCGTGCCACCAAAAACAGCGTTCATGCAGATTGTCCTGAAATTTCCGGACAGGTAAGCGGCAGTCTGGAAATCAAGGGAGCCAAGGGCAGGTTGGAGCAGGATATTCTGATTGGAGTAAAGATTAAAAATACAGCCGGTCAAATCTCTTCCTTTGGATTTCAGGTTACTTATGATGCCGGTGTCCTGGAGTACACCGGTTTTGAGAGCGGTGAGCTGCTCAGCTCCTTCCTTTTTTTGAATGTCAACCCTGTCGGTTCAGGCTGTCTCAAGGTGGGAGGATTAACCTCCCTGGGTGGTATCCCTCAAGATGCGAACGGTTATCTGGTCTGGTTGAAATTTACGGTAAGAGGCGGACAGAAAGGCGGACTTTATCCCATACAGCTCAAGGAACTGAGAGATCATCTGGCCTGTTTCTCTTCATCTCATGGCTCCTTTGTTTATCTCTGCCCTGAGGATCTCAACGGAGATGAAAATGTAACCCTGGATGATGTAGCCCTGGCCTTCCATTGCTACCTTGAATCCGGTCTCTGTGCCGATTATTTCGATCTCAATCATGATGGTGAAGTGACCCCCCTGGATGCTCTGCAAATTTATCAAAGGTGCCGGGAGCACGATTCTGCACAATCTCAAAGCACTTCAACTATAAGACCGCTAATTCCAATGCCAAAACACCCAGGCAGGCCAGCAGGGTCAGAGGGGTGATCATCAGACCATAGCGCACGAACTCACTGAAAGAAAGATGGAAATCTTTGGTATGCAGAATGCTCATCCACATGATCCCGGCCAGGGCTCCGATAGGGGTTATATTGGCTCCGAGGTTTGATCCGGCGGCTGTAGCCAGGGCAGCGGCAAGAAGGTTTTTCCCGGTGAGGCCGCGAATAACGGATACCGAGGCCACCGTCATCGGGATGTTATTGAGGAAGTTGGCCGAGAGGGCTGAAACCGTTCCATAGACGAGGCCATAGGCAGCAGCCGATGGACCGCAGATATTTCTGAAAAAAAGCCCGATTTCACTGGTCACTCCGTAAAGATGCAGGGCCTCGACAGTGACGAACAGCGACAAAACAAAGGGAACTACTGTCCAGGGCATTCTTTGCAGGGTTGAGCCAAGGACAAATCTTTTCTTTTCCCTTATGCGCTGCCGCAGCAGGGCCATTGATGAATCCCGGAGAATAAGAATAAAGAGCAGTGCCAGGGCAAAGGCTAATGAAATAGTCCACATTTCGATCCCCAGGTAGGGTGCAATGGCCAGCGCCACAATGCACCCGCCGAGCAGCAGGAGCCCAAGTGCGGCTCCGGTCTTGTCGGTCAGGGCTTCGAAAGGATCGATCTTTTGGCTGACCGTGAGCGGCCGGGAAATGCTCTTTCGAAAAACGGTGAACAGCCCGAATACACTGACCAGTCCTGCGGCCAGGGTAGGTAAAAACATCCATTTGAAATATCTGTCAAAATGCAGGTTGAAGGCTGCTGCCAGCAGGATATTGGTCGGATTGCCGATGTAGAGCATCATACTCCAGGTGTTGGCTGCAAAGAATTCGGCAATCAGATAGGGTTTTGGATCTATCCGGGCATTTTTGGCAAAATAGTAGATGAATGGGGTAAAGGTAAGAATGATAATGTCATTTGAGGTAAAGACGGTAAGCACTGCAACCATGATGTACAGGGAGAAAAACAGGCGCTTGCCATCCGATCCGGCCCACTTCAGAGCGAGCCGGGCGCAGCATTCGAAAAAGCCGGTGATGTCGAGGAAAATGCTCATGAACACCATGGACAGGAACAGAACCAGAATACCGAATGGGTTGAGTCCGTGTCCTCCTTTGAGCCCATTGAGGACCTGGCTGTAGTCGAGGATGCCGAAGGTCATGATCAGGGTTGGCCCAAGGAGTGCGCCGAGAAAATAGCTTTCGAGTTTCAGGTGCCGCCTGCCCATTCTGATATAGAGGTAGGGCCTCCTGAGAATGAGGTAAATGGTCAAGAGACAACTGATGATGAATATGCCGTGAACGGAAAGTTTTCCTGCCATTAAC
Organism: bacterium; assembly: GCA_040755755.1. Taxonomy (NCBI): domain Bacteria; species bacterium. The sequence goes on from JBFLZW010000023.1 coordinate 29,827, forward strand.
AACTTATTGAAATAGAAAACCTATTGAATAATTCTCCAATTTAACGATGAAAATGCCACCCAGGTATGCCCTGTAACCGGAATTTTTTGAATGTAGCCTGATGATGGCCCGCTTGTCAAGAACAAAAGCATGCTCTTTTGTGTTTGCATCTGGAAGAGAATAGCCAAAAATCAAAAGGAGGCTGCGTCGTAATGTTTCTTGGCAGCCTCCTTTTGATTAACGCATTGTAAATAAATAACTCAGCGCTTTTTAAGTTTGTTTACGTTCCACTATTGAGCCAAGTGGATTAAAAGCACTGAGTTAATATTGTACGCTGCATAAGGCTCAATTCTTTGTGAGCACCGCATCAGACAATCACCATTAGATAAGCGCCGCAGGATCCAGATATATTGGCGGCGGGGCGAGTGGCCCGAAGTTCGTCTCCAGGTAAAGGAGAGCGGCAGCATTAGCTGGCGGCACATTTCCAAAGAGCCAGAGTGGATCAGTAGGTGGCAGGAAATCATAGAAAGGAGGAAGGGGCAGCAGAATCGGATCTCCGACTGCATCCAGCAAATAGGCAGGTGGCCAGAGGTTTATCCCAAACAGAGGATCGTAATAGGCCATGCCTATGGGAGTATTATAGAGCAGCCAGGGATTTGGCAGGGCAGGATCCCAGGTCAGGCCCGGCTCCACATCCAGGATGGTGGAGGGGACTAATTCGGTGACAATCGGTTCGGGTAAACCCGTAAGCGGATCAACGGGAGACAGGGCTGGAGACCATAATGGCCACAGGGTGTTATAAGGAGGCATGGCAACCCAGTTTTGGGCTTTGGCAATCGGTGAATATACTAAAAAGAGAGCAAGCAGGCTGACCAAGATAATGGCGAAATTTCTTTTGCTGACCATCTCAAATTTCCTTTCCTTATTTTGCTGGGGGGTTAGTAAACACAGTGGTGGACAACACAATTCCTTGCGTGGTGGACACGCGACTTCCTGCCAGGCTAAAGGAGCAAGAGATGTCTTCAGGCGTCGCTTAGTACACCCTCCCTGTATTTGGCTGTCATGACTATGCTGTCCACCTTTTCTGTTACAGGTAAAATATGTCTGTTAACAAGGTAAAACATGTAGTAGTAGGGTGGACCAAGCGACGCCAAGAAGGTTTAAGCCATCTCTTGGTAATGTGAAGTCGCGTGTCCAGCGGAGTTCTTTTACCTCATGGCTCGTTCTGTAAGTGCCATTCGCACTCCAGAACATCACCTCCCTTGATTTTCTCCCCTGGTGTTTCCCGATCCTTGAGGACACGGTCGCCCCCCTTTTACAAACAGCAGGGCGGCGGCCTGAATACGCCGCCGCCCTGCAAGAAAGTTTTCGTAAGTTCCTCTCTGGCGATCAGATGAGAGTCAACCCGGCAATTGCACCGGTAGTCAATAAAGGAGCAAATTGCGGATAGCTGGTATAATAGGCGCTGTTGCCCACCGGAACATTGGCACTGAGCCAGCTTGTGGCAGTCGGCAGCAGGGTAGTCCACTTGATCAGGCTCAGGTTGAGGGGCAGAGGAACTCCCAGAGGGCTCAGGAGATAGGATGGCGGCCACAGGTTAATACCGAATAAAGGATCGTAGTACACCATGCCTGATGGGGTATTGTACAAAAGCCACGGATACTTCTGATTGACTGCATCCCAGGTCAGTCCCGGCTGGACGGGAAGAACAGTGTCTTTGGTCAGACTGGTGACAATAGGTGTCGGGATACCAAGAGCATTGGGTGGAGAGAGAACGGGCGACCAGAGTGGCCACAGGGTATTATAGGGAGGAAGGGGCCACCAGTTGAGGGTTGTAGGCACCAAGGCAGCCTGACTGAGAGAAGTCAGGGCTAAAAGAGCAAATGCAAGAACAGCCAAACCTAATAGACTTTTTTTTGGGCAGATTACCTTTCGTAAATTCATATCTAACCACCTTTCCAATTAATAATGACGTTGAGAATCAGACAAACACTTAGCTAAAATCTGCTCTGTTCATACCCCCTTTTCTTTTATCCCCCCTTTAACATGGACCGAGACTGCTGGAAACATAAGCCAATAAATACCTCCAAAAACAATGGACGAGCAATATATCAATAGCATTATTATAAGGACAATCAAACACAAAACTGATTGACAACAGTCTGCATGCGGATTAACTCACGCAGGAAGGAGACAGATGCTCAGGGACTTGAAATCAAAATCAAGGGAGCAATCATCAGCAGGAAACCCGGGGGAAGATACAACAGGCACTACTTACAGCCGGAAATCTCATCTACTCTTGGCGTTTATGCATTCTTGTTACCTATCAGCTTTATTATCTAGTAACCTTGACACCACAGAAATTATCTACGGTCATCGTAATATACTGCATAAAATATGCCTTGCGTTTGACTTCTGATAGAGCTAATAGTCACTTATTTTTTCTGGTCAATACTTAAGGTGAGAGCCAAAATCGGCCTTCAAACCGCGGGATACTGTGCAGGATATTTCATATCTCTCTGATATTGAGCATAACACCTTGTTTATGCAAATCTTTCCCAAGCAGGGATATGAAAGAAAATTCACTTATTACCTGGCCTGTCTCATTGTTGAATCCGGTTTGTCTCAGGATAGATAAATTTGTCTCACTGTGCCAGAATAGCGGTAATGTTTAAAACATAGTTCTCCTGACTGAGGGACAGGGGCCGCTCGATATTGAGTCTTCGTTCACAGTATTCAGCCAGGTCTGTGAATAACTGAAGGCGGGCAGGGAGGGACAATTCCTCCCGGCGAAGACAGATCGTGATCAGCACCTCCCGCTCGGTAAGGCTGATGAGGCTGGTAATCCGCCGTGCAAGCTGCGGGTCCTCCTGAAAGCTGTTGTACCTTTGGGATTCAGGCAGAATGACTTCCGGCCGCAGATGAACCTCCTCCTTGATGACCAGAGTGCCTGCGGCCAGATCCCCCAGTCGTCGAAGCTGGGGGGAGAAAAAGGAAGCAATGAAGCCAGCCAGGTAAAAAAAGGGCAGGCTATCGACAATGCGCAAAAGGTTTCTGATCATGCTTTGAAACAGAGTGATTTTTGCGCCATTGTTTTGAATAACCCGAAGGTGAAAGAGTTTTTTCCCTGGAGATTGTCCCCCGGTTTTCCATTCCCAGAAAACGAAATATCCCCAGTTTATCAGGAAAAAGGTGACCAGTCCCAGAGCAGCGGATATTCCCTGGCTGATGGGAAATATGAAATTCGCCCCGTAACTGACACCCAGAATCGTGGTGGCGATAAATAAGAGATCGATCAGCCAGGAAAGCAGCCGGCTGCCATAACCGGCTATGAGAAAAGAAAATTCAACGTTTTCCGGTGTAGTTATGGTATAGAGGTCATCCATGAGCCCTGCCTGCTTCTCTGCACCTCAATATCCGATATGGCAAATCCACGGCCAGTACGGATTGTCAATGAGATCGCGTGCGGTATTTGGTGGGGCGAAAAGCCCCACCCTCCCTGTTCTCCATCACACACACTATATTTGATCTTTCAGCTAAAAGTCAAGCGCAATGGGAGATAATGACAGAAGGGGGTAATGACAGAAGGGCTGTCTGTGATCCCCCGGATCCATATACAGTCTTCCAAAGCCTGCTGCTGCCGCCCATAGCTTCAGTATAGTGACCGTACACCCTTGTGGCCTATCTCTTTTCCCAATGAGGCTTGGTGCCAAAAAAGGAGTGAATGTCCCTGCCCCATTGCTCATCAGCCATATCCGGCCAGTTATCTTTATCAAAGCCCGAGGCGCTTTTCAGCTTATCCTTGGAAACATTCAGAATAAAAACTCGTTCGTCTTCGTCGAGAGCCAGGGCATCCATGGGGACAGCGAAAAATTTGTCACCCAATCCCAGGATACCGCCAAAAGACAGGACAGCATAGGCAACACAGCCAGACCGTAAGTCAACGGCAAAATCCTCAATCTTTCCCAGATTTTCCCGATCCGGATTGATCACCCGATCACCGGCCAGTTCAGTGGCGGGCATTACATACCGCACTTTTGTTCCCCGTACTTGCATCGTTTATTCCTCCTTTTGTGTATGACATTCTCTTATCAGTTACCTTCTCATATAACCTCTGGCCATCTTTTTCAAACAACCTGGCTCTCGGCAGCAGCAGCACAGCTCAAGATCCTTGAGACATTCTTTTCACGATCCATCAATCATCTTTTACCTTTCCCAGGCTTCTTTTCCTCCCGGAGCACGGGAAAGCTCCAAGCCGGCCAGCGGGGTGCCGGGATCGATTCCCAGGTCACGGCAGATGGCATACAGCTCCTGAACCCGGTGGGCACAGGTGTGCTGGGAGACAATCGTATTATAGGCATGATGAGTCAGTTCCCTGGCCATCTCCCGGTCATGGAGAAGATTTTTCAGAAGGCGCTTCATTTCGTCTCCATTGGCTGCGACCAGGAAATCCTGGCCGGGCTTAAACAATCCCTCGATATCCACCCAAGGCGAGACGATCAGGGGAATGCCGCAGGCCATAGCCTCGAAGGTGCGGATGGTGGGAATGCCGGGCAGGGCTTTTCCATAAGGGCGCCGCGGCACATGAATAGTGGCCCGGAACTTCGAGAACATCTCCGGCACTTCATAGTCTGGCAGCCATCCGGCATAGTCTATGCCTGCCTCTCTGAGGGCAATCCGGGCATGGTCCGGATAGCGGACTCCATAGGCTACAGCCCGCAGTCCAAGATCTTTAACCGGGTCGATGAGGAATTCATAAAGCTCCAAAGCCCTCTCTCCATCTCCCCAGTTACCGATCCAGACCAGGTCATCCTGTTCATTGGCCTTCTCCCGCGGGTAAAAGATACGGGTATCCGCGGCCTCGTGCCAGGTCCAGGCCCGCTGAGCCCAGCCCTGCGAAAGATAGAGATCACGAATCACTTTTCCAAAAGCCAGAACACCGTCATAGTTTTTCAAGTTAACGGCAGCCCGGCTTGTCCGGTCAGTCACCATACGGTAGTGAGTATCGTGGAAGAGAAGGCGCAGGTTCCGGGTGCGGGCGCGGCAACTGCCAATGCGCTCAACCAGCTCAGGCTCATTCCACTCATGAACGATAACCAGATCGGCATTGTCAAGAACCTGATCAAGGTCAAGAGAGTCAGGTGCGTAGCGGTTGCTGACCAGGTGAGGGAAAGCTGACTGGAACTTTCGAATCGGCTCATACCTGTGACTGGCGATGAGGTTTTGGATGCTCCAGGCATCCTTGGGCTCATAAATCCGCAGGTCATGTCCATGCCTGATAAGCTCGGTGGCAATACCCCGCAGGAAATGGGCAGTGCCGTGGTTCCAATCAGAAATCAGGGAATGATAAAACATAACAATACGCATGAAATCTCTCCTTATTCATCTCTCCCCTTTACCGTATCAGTGTGGGAGCCAGAAGCCAGAAGTCAGGAGTCAGAAGTCAGAACAAATATAAGTATAAATCGCCGTTATTGGCAGAAATCCTGCATTTACAATACAAATTCCTCTATGGTCACGATAACCTCAACTGATGGTTTGAAAAAATCCGAAAGCTCATTTTGAAATAATGGACTTTTCCGCCAAGTAACGAATAGATACTAGAGTTAAGTTACCAGTTTTCAGTTATCATAAGGAAACCGAAATGACTAACTATAGATTGACAAAAGAACTGAACATGCAGTTTGAGGAGACGTTGGAAAAAGTGTCGGAAGAATTGAAAAAATCAGACCTTCTGGTCTTAAGCATTATCGATTTGAAGGAAAAATTTAAGGAAAAACTGGGCATTGATTTCAGAAAATATGTGGTCCTGGGTGTCTGGTGTCCGCAGAATACGTATAAGGCCATTCTGACTGAAGAAAATATCGGTCTGATGCTTCCCTCCAATATCGCCCTCTACGAACAGGATAAAAAAACCATCCTTTCGGTCATTAAACCGACGACAGTCGCAGAAGTGTCTGATAACTCTGATCTTCAGGAGATTGCTATGGATATGGAACGCAAGCTCAAGAGAATATTCGATTCTATCACCGACCGCAAATGAAGAAGCTTATACTGCGAACGGCTGAATATTGAACTTTATTCAGGAGCCAGAATTCAGGAGCCTCTGTCGCCGCAGGTTTTCAACGACAACTGGCGCTTGCCTTGACTTCTGAAGGCGGACTTTATACAATTAATGGCGAATATACTATAAACGGCTTAGAACTGAACTTTTCCAGAGGAGTCAGGAGCCAGAATTCAGGAGAAGGTATGGCCATCTTAAGTGAGGAGTTCTTTTACCTTAACAGATAATTAAGGAGATCGGAAAAAGATGAGCATCAAGCGAATTCTTGGAGCAGTTGTCGGAGGAATCGTCGGGCTTTCTCTGGGATATCTCAACCGCTGTATGGGTGGAGGCAGGGGTTGAGCTTTAACCGTCAGCCCCTGGTCAGGGGTAATCCTTGGCGCCGTATTCGGGTATCTGCTGACTCCGGAATGATGAATGGCCACCCGAATTCCCCAGCAGCCTGCAGTCTCAACGACCTGAGCTGAATCATTCAATCTCTTCTTCCTCTTTCTCTTTGGCTCCAATATCCGGAGCCAGACCATTGAATACTTCGTTCACGCCGGGAATCAGCTCGGCTGCATCAATGCAGGGAGAGTGCAGCATGAGGCAGTAACTGCTGGTCAACAGGGGGTCATCGAGGATGACCTTATCGCCGACAATTCCCTTATCGGAAAATCCTGCCATCTGGTAGAAGCAGTTCTGGGATGCCTGTACACGGCCTTCGGCCACGATCTCCTCTTGATCATTCCTGTTCACACCCCTGCTGATGCCCCTGGGAAGGCAGGAGAAGATGTTATTGCGGACATCCGCCCGGCTGGTGGCATCAACGTGCAAACCGTCACCCGGCCCCTGGTTGAAAGGCCCTCCTTTCCCGTCAGCCTTGCCGACAATGGTGTTATGATATACCCTGCAATCTGATCCCTCCAAAAGCGCGATCTGATGATGGAGACCTGCAGGATCATGGAGCACGTTCCGGACGATGCGAAGATTACTGCGGCTGATAGTTATCTGGCCGCCTGCGGCCAGGGCGTTCCGGTAAAATTCACATCCCTCGATACTTCCGGTGCAGTTGGTGGCTGCCAGGGCATGATGAGGACTGTTGCAGACAGTGATGCCCTTCAGGGTTATCCGGCAGCCGTCAATCATCAGTCCGCGGGTGCCATCTGTGCCGTTATTGTCAAATACCGTATCCCGGATATTGATTATTGCCCCGCCACTGGCTGCCAGTCCTGGTTTGGCACTTCTCTCGACCCTGCCGCCGGTCATATCCAGGAGGGTTTCGCTGCCGCTGGCCATAATGTTCGGAGAGCCCTGCGTGCCGTCCAGACTGCACCCGCTCATCCTGACGGATGCGCCTGACTGAACGGTAAGGTTTGGCCCCAGACCGCATTGACCGTTGTTGCTGATGGTGCAGTTTTCCAGCACTACGGAGGTTCCGGGGTCGAAGATGCCGATACCCGCCCTGCCGCTGTGGCTGATGGTCGTATTTCTGATGGTGGCAGATGAAGCGCCGAGCACTGCCAGGCCGGCAGTCCCGCCGGTATTCTCCCCGGCAGTCCCCCCGTCACTCCCATCAGTAGCGCCATTATAGTCGAGCGTATTGCCGGTGATCAGCCCGGCAACCGACCCGCCGATAACCGTGATGCCGGGTGCGGCATTATATTCGATCACATTGTCGCGAATCTCGGTTACGTCCGAAGAGATAATGCCGATTCCGGCTGCTCCGTTGTGGTGGATCCTGTTCGTGGATTCAAGTCTTACCACGATCCTCCCGGCTGATGAGCCCTCATGGCCGATTCCGGCGAGGGCATTATGGTGAAGGTCATTCCGGCTGATCTCACCAACCCTGGCCCCCTGAGACAGGCCGATCCCGGCTGCGCCGTTTTCGTATGACTCATTGTCCGTGATCAGCTCACAGCGTGCGCCGCCGCGCAAACCGATTCCAGCGTCATGATTGCCGTAGGTAAAATTATGGCTGATCTCCGATGCATGGATTACCCCATTGAGGCCGATACCGCTCCCCATCCCTTTGCGGCCTGCGCCGGTGACCTCGTTGCTGATGATTCTGACATAGCCGGAGCCTGAATCCCCGCAGCGGCAGCCAATGGCAGCGTTGGCAGCCCCATTGACGTAATTGCCTTCGATCAGGTGATAGACTATTTTCCCGGTCTTTGGATCGAAGCCGCCGGTTTCATCGGCACCGATGCCTGCGCCGCACTCTCCGG
>JBFLZW010000024.1 GCA_040755755.1 bacterium
TGCCTCCGGTATCATGGTCTTTAGTTTTTTTCTGCCCATATAATACCGGAAACTTCAGTCAGGGGTGGGGGAATTTTGCGTTGTCACAAACCCCTAAAATGGGGGAATTTTAGATTATCACAATCACTTGGCGTAATGCAACTAATCCTTCCTCATTGACGCCTAATAGGGCGTGCTCCAAGGCATAAGTTCGCGTGTAATCATAGCGGTTACAATATGGAGGAGAGGTTATAACTGCTGTATAGGTCTCGCTTTTTATGTTAGGCAGCAAATTTAAACAAGAACCTTTTAAAAGATAGATTTCTCCAGGTTTGATATCCTGGTTCATGGAAGAAAATAAATCTATCTGTCGATAACGTTTTGTAATATCATTTAAAAACTCATTAAGCTTGCTCAATATAGCTTCGTCGAATGATAGTATTTTGCCCTTATGAAATGCGTTGTTACCATTTCTTCGGCCCGATCTGTAATCCCATCTGAGATATTGCCCATCCTTTCTTGTGTAGCTGATTGATTCAAGAACACATAAAAGGGCGAGTAGTAGTAGTTCCTTGATTTTTGGATTTTCATTATCTATTTCATAAAGATATCTCTTGATCTTATACTCAGTTTCTTTTGGATAGGCCCCATTTGTTATGCCAAGGACCTCAAAATCTTTAGCTTTCCCATCCTTATTCCAAACAGTATCGGAAATCCAATGATTCAACCTAGCTGCTATTTCTTGCTTGTTATGGCTTCTGGCAATAATATTTGCTTCGATTATTTTTTGACCTACGGGTAGAAGTTCAATACCATCTGCATCATACCCTAAAATCGAACCTGCAAATAGTGCCGTACCTGAGCCAGCAAATGGATCAAGGATTTTGCCTTTACTGACGTGATATTTGCTCAATAGATATTCAACTAAATCAGCAGAGAATGCTTCCTTGTATTTATACCATCTATAATGTGTACGTATCTTGTTACCGTGGAAATGCCACTTTTGATAAAAATTATACTTTACTCAATAACATTTCCATCTTTGGGGGTGGCCAATAAGTAACTGGCCATGAATGTTTAGCTTGAAAACTAACAAGTTTTCTTGTTAGAGCTTCATCTATAATAATCTTTTTTAAAAAATACCTAGTAAGGGAATCATCCAACTCTTTTATTTTAGCCAGATAACCATCGCCTATGCATAGACTGTTAACTATATTAGCGTTCTGAGCAGTATGCATTTAATTCAACCCCTATTCCGATGCTTGAGAATCTTACTAATCAGGGACATGTCTCGATTCACTAAACTATTTGATATATTCGTAATCCTACCACTCCTTAGATTATCCTTTTAGATGCGGAGAAATTTAAGATATTTTTGGAAAAGAAAAGGGGATAGATAATTTTCACTCATGCTGGAAAAACATGTCCATTTCCAGTCATCCATGACTATTTCCATAGCGTACGTATGGCAACAATCACTCCCGTGTAAGCAATCATAAGACCGGCAACCCGCTTAATCACACTTGATCTTACCTGCTCAATTTTCAACTCGATTTCCTTGATATCCGCTTTTGTTGCCACCTCCTGATTTTTAGAATCGATCATTGATTCGATATCTTTTACGATAACCTGAGCTTTTTCCTTACCGTAGGTTTCAGCAAAGATATTGAATAATTCTACTCCATGTGGAATAGTGCTCATCGTGTGGCCGCCTTTGGTTTATTCTTTGAATATTTCGACTTGAGTTCATTTTCAATAATTTTCAGCCAATTTTTGCTTTATGCTTTTTCTCTCTTTGGCCGCTAATACCTTGAGTTCATTCCAGAGGTCATCATCCATGATGATCTGATGACTTTTTTCCATTTATGTTTCTCTTTTTTGTATGCTGTTTTAGTAACCAGAGATAATATAGACCTGTATTATAGACTTGTCAAGTTAGCGCCTTTCGGCGGACTTTTTAGTCTGGCTCAACACACTTCATGATGTAGTTATTACACCCGGGGCATCCAACCTCCATTCCAATCTCAACGGTAGCCTCATTAACCAGCAGCTCCATTCCACACATCGAACAGCGGTAGTTGTACTCTTTCGGGGGCAGTCCGAATAGCTCCTCCCCCGCTATTTGGGGAGGCAGTGGCATCTTTGGCCTTTTTTTTTTCTTTTTTTTTCCATACTTACCTTTCCTTATCTCCTCAAGCACACTATGGACAATCCCATACTTTAGACTTATCCGCTTAACTTAATATACTATAAACGGCTTAGAACTGAACTTTTCCAGAGGAGCCAGGAGTCAGGAGTCAGAATTCAGAAGAAGGTATGGGCCATCTTAAATAAGGAGTTCTTTTACCTTCTTCTGGCTCCTGGCTCCTGACTTCTGACTCCTGAGCAAAAAGTTCAATATTCACCCGTTCGCAGTATAGCATTGCCCTCAAGGGGGAGGAGAATAGTGGATGCTCCTAATATAAGATGGGGAACATCTGAACAGTTACAATTATTCTTGAAAAATATCAGGAGAGGTTGTATGATGCTACAACACAAAGAGGTACGTAACCTGTTAAGAAACAATTTACTATTACAACTCACCATTACAATTTACTCGTGGATCGGGGATAGGAATAGATGGAAGGAGATCAGGAAAAGACTCTGGCGGAAATACGGGCCCGAGTCAAAGGCCTGCTGGTTGATAATCTTGCCCTGCAAGATATTCAGGCGGAAGATATTCGGGATGATGAAATTCTGTTCGGGGAGGAAGGGCTTGGCCTTGATTCTCTGGATGCCGTTGAAATAGTTGTCCTGCTGCAAAGAAACTTTGGATTGGAAATGAAGGATATCGATCAGGGGAAAAAAATATTTTACTCGGTTGACACGTTAGCCCGATATATTTACGAAAACAGGAAAAGCAATACCTCAAAAGAGCAATCTTGACCTCGGTATGAAAAAGGCGGTAGTAAGCGGAATAGGAGTGATTTCTGCTGCTGGCAAAGACCTTCCTGAAACTCTGGATACCTTCGCCCAGGGAAAAAGGAATGCGGGTCCGGTGTCCCTGTTTCCTACGCTCCTCACCTATCCGGTCTTTGAAGTACGGGATATTCCCCCGCAATGGCATAAAGAAGGGATGCGTACGTTAAGCCTTGCCCTGTGCGCTGTGGCCCAGGCACTCGGCGATGCAGGACTGCCGGACGATCTTTCCTCTCTGAAGGTGGGAGTATGTTTGGGAACCACGGTCGCCAGCCAACTGAATGACCTCGAATTTTACCGCTCGTTCCGAAATAGCGGGCAGGCCCCGATGGGAGCGGTTGACCGCTTTCTCCGAGGGAATCTTGCGCAGGCCGCTGCCCATACGTTCAAAGCAGAGGGACCGGCCCTTACGGTGGTCAATGCCTGCTCATCCGGAGCTGACGCCATTGGGATATCGCTATCCTGGCTGAAGCAGGGAATATGCGATCTGGCCATAGCCGGGGGCGCTGACGAGTTGAACCATGTCCCCCTGTGCGGCTTCGGGTCCCTGGGAATTGTCAGCGAATCGTTGTGCGCTCCTTTTGACCGTAACCGATCAGGTTTGAACCTTGGCGAAGGGGCAGGAGTCCTTATTATCGAAGCGGAAGACATCTGCCGACAGAGAGGAAAAGCCCCCCTGGCGTATCTTGCAGGATATGGAATAGCTGCCGATGCCTATCACCTGACAGCTCCTCACCCGGAAGGAAAAGGGCTGGAAGCGGCTGTGCGGCAGGCAATGGCTTCGGCCAATATTACTCCCGATGATGTCTCATTTGTCAATGCTCATGGTACAGCCACCCCGGATAACGATAAGGTCGAGGGAACCGTTCTGGCCAGGATTTTTGGCCCGGATGTTAAAGTTCTTTCCACCAAAGGGTACACCGGCCATACTCTGGGCGCAGCCGGTGGCCTGGAAGCTGCCTTTACCGTCGCAGCCCTGCGGGAAGGATGGATACCGGCCAGCATTGGCTTTGTTCACCAGGACACGGAAATACCGCTGGCCCCGGTTGCCGTGAAAACACCGATCGAGAAGGGGTATGGGGTTTCCACCTCTCTGGCCTTTGGCGGAAACAATACAGCCCTCATTTTTTCTGCCGCCGGTTGCAGTGTTCGTTCCTCCTCGTTTCGCAAATGCCGGGATACAGCATGAATATTGCCGGGATAGGGACCATTTGTACCCGTGGACGGGGAATTGAAAGCTTTGCTCATGCCTTGCAGCAAGGGTGGAAGGCCCCGCAATTCATTAGCCTACAATCCTTACCGGATAAGTCCTTTCCTGTATACCCGCTCAACCAGGAGTCGCTCATGGACAAAGCGGTTCTGGGGAAAATGCGCCGGGCGGACAGATTCAGCAGGATGGCTGCTCTGGCTGCCTGGGATGCAGTCCAGGACAGCGGCATGGCACTCGATGGGGAACATACCATGGGTATTATTGTCGCCTCGGCCTTCGGACCGCATACCACAACCTTCCGCTTTCTGGATGACATCCTCGATTACGGTGAAGCGAATGTTTCTCCGACAGCGTTTTCCCATTCGGTCCACAATACGGCTGCATCGTATATCGCCTCTCTGCTGGACATTCGAGGGCCAACCATAACCGTGAGCCAGTTTGCTTTCCCGTTTCATCAGGCCATTCTTCTGGCCCAGGCCTGGCTCGATGAAAAGCGGTGTGATTATGTCCTTGTCGGCAGCGCGGATGAATCCGGCAGGGTTATGGAATATATTTGCAGTCAAAAACTCCGGATTGCTGATGACGGTCAAATCCAGCCCTTCCATTTTTCAGCCGCACCAAAGGCTGTGCCGGGAGAGGGGAGCGTGTTTTTCCTGATGACCAGCCGGGAAGATGGCCGCAAATATGGTGAATTGTCCGAAGTCGCTCTCTCCAGTCACCGAAATGAAGAGGAGGATAAACCTGACATCTGCATCCTCGAAGCGGACGGCATGGCCGGTGACGAAACTGGCTACCGTGATGCCGTTGTGCCCGGTGCCTTTGCAGCCGGATACTCACCGCTGTTTGGCAGCATGCTGACCGGCAGCGGCTTCCAGTGCGCTGCCGCCGCTCTGATGCTGAAAGAGCAGATCCGATATGCCTGTCCGGTTCAGGACAATCCCGGCAGGGTGAATATCTGTACCGTGACTGAGACGGCTGAAATACACAGTATTCACTGTATCAGATATCATTGTGGACAGAAAAAGGCTGTTATTAAATTACGGCGATAGCGATAGCGTTAGGAAATTACGGCGATAACGTTAACCATGCACCTTTAGAAACGACAGCTTGAGTATACCAGTCCCATACTAAAACCTGTAACTTTATATTTCTCAAGGAGGTTGTAATGCACAAGGTAACAAAGTATCTATCCAACGCCCTGATCGTTTTTTGTATTTGCTGCCTGGGATTTTTTTCCGGTTGTGCCGGCACCTCGGCAGGGAAAGCGGACCTTACCGAAGGCTCCCAGGCTGTATCCGCCAGTCCCGAAGGGAAACCCTATTTTACCAAGGTCAATATCTGGTACGAGTACAAGAACGAAAAGCTGAACCCGATTCCCTCTACCAATTATCATCAAGGAGAAATGCTGCCGGTTGGTACGAAAGTAACCATCAAGGAATGCAGCGATAAAAAAATCCTGTTTGCCGATGATAGCACCAATACGGTCTACACCCTGGTGTATATAGCAAAGCATGGCCAGATGACGCCGGAGGAATTCTTCGGCCATTATTTCTCCGAAGGAAATGTCATGGCTGAGGGTGGTGAATTTTCGAAATTTACTCCGGAGGAGCAAAGCAATATTAAAAGCGGTACACTGGCCGAAGGGATGAGCAAGGAGGCAGTGCTCATGGCTTATGGGTATCCGCCTAAAATCAAAACACCCGATATATCGAACGATGTATGGACTTTTTGGAAAAACCGCTTCGATACCACCGTGGTGACATTCCAGGATAATAAAATCGCGAACATCAAAGATTAACGTACCCTGCACAGTAAATACGCGGCCAGATCGCAAAGGGCAGGCACCAGACAGGGTGCCTGCCCCTTGCCAGTTATGAGCATGAGAAATCCGGACAATAGAGAGGTGTCTGAGCGATGAGGAAAACGGAGTCACCTGTAAGCGCACTATACTATGCTGTCCTGATTTGTTTCGTATCCACATGCTGCTGCTTCTATTCAGCGGCTCAGGCCAGAGATCGGGACCTTTCCATATCCCCCCGGGTTAATTCATCCTCTCAGCAGCAGGTTGCGAAGCAGGGTGAGTACTGGGCGCTCATTATCGGGATAAACAACTACGAAAACTGGGCTCTTTTGCAGACAGCTCTTGCTGATGCCACCGCGGTTCGTGAGGTTTTAATTAAAAACTACGGGTTCTCTGAGAAAAAAACTGTCTTTCTGAAGGACCGGGAGGCTACCCGGCAGAATATTTTACGGGAATTCAGAAAGATGGTGGAAGTAATGAAGGAGGACGATTCCCTTTTCATCTATTATGCAGGTCACGGGTATTTGGACAAGCTCCTGAATGTAGGGTACTGGGTACCCTGTGACGGCAAGGCAACCGATATCAGCACCTTCATTCCCAACTCCACTATCCATGACCTTGTCAAGGCAGCCAAATCCAAACATATCTATTTAGTATCCGATTCCTGCTTCTCCGGCTCGCTCTTTTTACGGGCTGAAACTCCCTCCCCGGCTACCATCGATGATCGATACATCAAAAAATATGGAGGGCTCAAGTCACGGCAGGTGTTATCATCAGGAAATATGGAGCCGGTATCGGATAGCGGCTATGATAACCACTCCATTTTTGCCTACTACTTCATCAAGACCCTGAAGGAAAACCCGGACCCCTATCTTACCCCGATGGGGATTTTTGAAAGGCTGAAGGTCCCCATGGCCAGAAACGCCAACCAGATTCCAATCTGCAAACCATTACAGGATGCCTATGATGAAGGCGGAGAATTCATTTTTGCAAACCTGGCCCTCAAAAACCATCCCGGTAAGCTTAGCCCTCTTCAACAGCCCCCCTCTTCGGATCTTGAGGTTGAATCGGAAAAAGAAAAGGTTCAGCAGGAAGCAGAGCAGCTCCAGCAGCAAAAGAAACAACTGGAGGAGTTGCGAAAAGCCCTGCTCGAACAAAAGGCCCTGATCAATGAGCAAAAAGGCGTGGCCGAAGAGAAGGCCAGGATTGAGCAGCAGCTCAAGGAAATTCAGCTCAAGCAGGGAGCTGTACCAGTCACCCCCGGACAGGTGAAACAGAAGACCGCATCGGTACAGCAGGAAACTATTTATCAGGTGCAAAAACCAATAGAGCCGGCAGCGGGGAAAACCTATTTTACCAGGGTCAATATCTGGTATGAGAAGCCGGACCAGATTCCTTCCACCAATTATCATCGAGGGGCTCGCCTGCCGGTTGGAACAAAAGTAACCATCAGGCAACAGAGCAATGGCAAAATCCGGTTTGCCGTTGATGGTGCCAGTACAGTCTATACCCTGGTATATATACCAAAACATGGCAGGATGACGATGGAGGAATTCTTTAGCCATTATTTCTCCGAAGAGAATGTCATGGCCGAGGGTGGTAAATTTTCTCAATTTACGCCGGAGGAGCAAGATAACATTAAACATGGCACCCTTGCCGAAGGGATGTGCAAGGAGGCAGTGCTCATGGCTTACGGGTATCCACCAAAACACAAAACACCTAATATATCCAATAACGTATGGATCTTTTGGGAAAACAATCACAATAAGATCGTGGTGACATTCCAGGATAATAAAATCGCGAACATCAAAGATTAAGGTACTTCGCTCAAGAAAAAAGGCGGGATTTTTATCCCGCCTTTTCTGTTGTGGCAAGTAATGATGTCCAGAATTTCTAAAAGACAGCGAATATACTTGCAGTAAATTCGCAGGGTTTTATTTTTTCAGTTGTGGTAATATAATCAGTATGGTAGTAGTAATTATAATAATAACTGGTTTCAACCTTTCTCTCAAACTCTATTTCAGCCTGATAGAAAGATAATTCAAACCCGAAGCCCACTTTTTTGGTTCTTAAAAATTCAACTCCGACAGCCGCGAACACTCCGGGTTTCGACCTATCGACGTAATCTCCGCTGGCTGCATGATAGCTCAATCCAGCGCGGACATACGGGGAAACACTGATCCGGGGGATCGCGTATCGTACGTCAAGCTTAAGAGGAAAGTTTACAAAACTGGCATCCCCCGCGATAACCATGATGGGGCCAATTCCACCCCCAACTCCGAGACCAAAGTCGAACTGGACATAAGGATGGAATGAAACAGCTTCACGTTTCATCCTCCTTAACCATAGTGATTGATACGGTATTAATAAGAACCTCTCCTGTCATTGTAATCTTTTCCAGATCAAAAATTCAAGGTACTCCATTCACCCTAATTTTCATGTATCCTGATCTCGGTAAAATCCTGCACCCAGGTCAGGGAGGAGAGATTTTGCATGCCGATGGACAAATCCCGCAGCCCTCGGGTATTTTCTTTTTCAAGGGAACAGAATGCCGCAGGATCTACCAGGGCGAACGGCTCGATAGAGGCTATGGCTTTAATCCTTTCGATGCCTGCCGGGCCTGAGACGGTTATGTTGACCCCCCCGAATTCGGGTGACGGGATGGAATACGTTCTGCCACCCCTGATAAAATTATCCTTCTGCAGTGGATTGGGGAAAATTACCGTCAGTTTGCCGCTTGTCCCGATATCCAGCAGCGAAAGATAGCAATCCCTGTCCGATTTGACATACAAGGTAAGAGAATCTCCTGTCTTATAATCACTGCGGTCGGTCCATAGATCAATGCTGAACTTGCGCTCCTCTTCCTCTGAAAAATACACTTTATCAAGCGTAAGGTCATAAGCGGGTGCGGTATCCTGATTCTGACTATGACCGCTTTTCGAATCAAGAGATTTGAGATCGGCACTATCGATGGAGTCCCTGGCGATAATGATCCTGGCTGTCGAGACGAGGGTCCCGTCATCCGTATCCACCAGTTTGGCATTGATTCGCAAGCCCTGGTCATAAAGCCAGTATACCCCTGAAAGGTAGTAGTCCGCTTTTAATGCCCTGGCTTTCTCCCGCAGGTCCCTGTCCCTGGCTTTGTCAGGGGAGCCTTCTTCGTCAATC
The DNA here is from genome assembly GCA_040755755.1 of bacterium. Classification (NCBI taxonomy): domain Bacteria; species bacterium. The sequence continues at coordinate 9,117 of JBFLZW010000024.1, forward strand.
ACGACGAAACCATCCACTTTGGCCAGAGTTGTCCGCAGGTCAGATTCCAGAACCCTGCTGAGAATAAGCCTTTCTTCGCTCCTGGCCTCGGAAAAATCCAGGACTGCCACCTTGCTGCTGCTACTGCTGGCAGCAGCTCCGGCAGTAGTGGCATTCGTATATATTCTGGCTATGACTTCTTCCACCAGCTTGACTATCCCCTCAGACCAGGGATATGCTTCGGGTTCTCTGGCCATATCCGCAATGAGAAGATCATAGGTGAATGTCGCCTTTTTCCCGCTCCCCTGCCCGCCGTCTTCAAGGTTAACCACTGCGGATATGGTATTCACCCGGTTCTTCGATTGATCGACCCGGTATACCTTTGATCTGGCTATGCCATTGGCATCGGTGATCACCCCGGCATCCAGCTCTCCGGTGGAAGAATCAAAGGCGAATTTCACCGGCATTCCGGCTATGGGGTATTGGTTCTTCCGGTCGCCCTCCTGACCTTCAAAAAGCACTTTGACTGCCAGATCCCTGGCCAGAGGACTGCCTGCAAACCCTTTCTGGTTATTTCCATCGACCGGGAAAATCCGGATATTCGAGATAATGTTATCCAGCCTCCTTTTGCTATCGGCCAATGACTTTTCCCCATCCTGTATCCTTGCCTCAAGCTCCTGGCTCTTGAGGTCTGACTTATCTTTCCGGATTATCGAACGCTGCTTGAGCAGCACATGAAAGCTGTCCGCCATCGCATTTGCCTGCCGGTAGCTATCGAGGGCCTTGACCAGTTCCCTGTTATTTTCCTGCCCCAGGCCCGACGAATAGAGATTATGGATAGTCTCAAGACTGCTGATAATCTCGCCTTCCAACGCTCCTGCCGCCGTATCCCTCTCCAGGGTAGCCAGAGAATAATACCGCCTCTCCTGTTCACTATACCACCTTTCACTGATGGTCAGCCCGGCTATCTTAGTGTCTATCTTAACCTTTATCTTCGATTCGACCCGCGACTCCAGGGAGGTGGAGTGGTGCTGACCGTGGATTCCTTTCGCTTCCTGCTGGAGAGAGGTTTCCCCCTGGAAAGAGGTTTCTTCGCCTGAAATCTCCATCTCTATCTGCTTGAGGAGGTCCATGCGCGCATCTTCATCTGCGGATGTGCTATCCTTATCTGATACGCCGACACCAGTGAGGTAAAAGGCATATGGGTATCTGATATCTTTCCGGGATACAACCCAGGATGGGGCGGTTTCTTTTACCCTGCGGATTGCGGCTGAAGATGGAGGTGGAGATTTAGGCGTTGATGCAGATGCAGGTGTGTTTGTGACCTGCTTTCCGGCTGTATCCGGTAACTGGCGATGAGCGCAGCCGGTAAGACAGGGCAGGAAAAAGCTGGTTACAAGGAATAAGAAGACAAGGAATATTGGGGTATTTTTCATTCTGCCTGCTCTCTTTATCCGCCTCTCCCCTTTACGGGGAGAGGCGGATATTCATATCTGAAGTGAATGGCACTTACATAAGAATTCGTAATTTTCCCGCAGAGACGCTCTGCGGGAGATCGTTTTCCCCTGTGCGCTTTGTGTCCTCTCTATATTATAAGCTTGGCTTATGTAAGTGCCATTCTTTCTAAAGTGGCATCAGCAAGAACAGTTTTATTGCCCGGCTTTCTCTTCCCGCTTCTCCACCTCTTTTGACAGCTCGTCATGTAATTTCCCGGCATTCTCCCTGACATAATCTTTGACCTTGGAGTTCAATTCCTTCGCCTTGTCAAGGTTTTGTTCGAACTCGTTCAGGTCGAGCATTGCTAACGAGAAGATCAGGCCCTGGTTTTCGGGCGACTCCCAATGATCAATTATTTGCACACCGGACAGGGTCATCGAGGAAACAGTCTTGATTGCCTGTTCAACATGCTGCTCCTCACTTGTTTCGGAAAAATCACCCGCTGTGGTGGAGGCTGCATAATCCTTCATCAGTGAAGCTACGTAGGTCTCAAATGTCTTGGCCACTTCGTTCCTGGCACGGTTATCCGCTGTGGAGCGAAGGAGAGAATAATTTTTTATGCCCGATGCCGAACCAACACCATAAAAAACTTTCTTGCCTCCATCCTGAAAGGCACCACTGCCTTTGGTTACCCATGGAGGGGATTCCACCTTTTTAAATCCAATAGTAGTTTCTGCCGGTTTGGCGACAGGTTCTCCCGTCTCTACTTTTTTCCCTGCGCATCCGCTGAAAACAACCAGGCATACAAGGCTCATAAGGATTGTTTTGTGCATCTGTTGCCGATCAAACACTTTTTCAGCCTCCTTTTCTGCTCTCTTGGAGCGTTACCAGTTAGTCATTTTTGCAGTTATTACAGCTTATATTTGATACAGATCCCGGTACTTCGTACGGAGATAAGAAATATATGGCATATGGCGCGGCGTTGATTTTTTCGCCAGTTACTCTCTGTACCAATTCCCGAGAAGTGAACTTTGCTCCGTGAATATGAATATGCTTTCGCAACCATTCCAGGAGAGGCGAAAAATCGCCATGCATGATATATTCCGGAAGAGTCGGAATGTCTTTTATCAAACGGTCATAGAATTGCAGAGCTAATACATTTCCCAGCACATAGGTCGGAAAATACCCGAAAAACGCCGCTGACCAATGAACATCCTGGAGCACACCCAATGCATCGTTGGGTGGTGTGAGCCCTAAATAGGCTTTCATTTTCTCATTCCATAGCTCAGGTAAGTCTTTGACTTCAACTTCCAGGTCGAAACGGAGAAAAACATGAAGGTTGTAGGTGACTTCATCAGCTTCGGTTCTGATATAGCCTAGGCGTACGACATTGACAGCCTGGTAAGCCTGTTCTATAGTTGCCTCTACCAGTTGATCGGGATAAAAGGACTTTAAAATCGGAAGAAAATACGTCCAGAATGCCCGGCTTCTGCCAATCACATTTTCCCAGAGGCGCGATTGGGATTCATGAACTGCCGTCGAGGCTCCTTTCGATAATGGCGTTCGAGCGAGCGCCTCCGCAATCCCCTGTTCGTACAATGCGTGACCACATTCATGGACAGAGCTAAGGAAGGCTGAAGTAAATGAATTTTGGTCCAGCCATGTCGTAATTCTGACATCTTGGGGTGAGAATGCCACTGAAAAAGGATGGGCGGAAATATCCTGCCGTCCCCGGTTAAAGTCATAGCCAATCCTCTTGAGCACCGCTGTTCCAAATTTCCATTGAGCATCGACATCGAAAGCTCCTTGAAATAGAATACCTTGAACCGCATCCTGCTGTCGAGAAATCTGCTTTATCAGCGGAACCAGTTCTGTTTTGAGAGCTTCAAAAATACCAGCCACGTCCGCGGTTTTCATTTCAGGTTCATACAGGTCCAATAACGGATCATAGATGTTCTCGGTATATCCCAGGCACTCGGCTTCCTCTGACGGGTAAGGACAACCAACAGGAATGAGGAGCATTGACAAGGAATTGAACCCGGGTTAGAAGAAACCGCCGATCTGGAGCCAGGTGACAACGGGCTCTTCTCTTTCCGGGTCATGGTCGAGAGGAAAAGCCACATCAACCCGCAGGTCCAGGGGGATTAAATTCGCCAGCGAGGTTTTTACGATCAGGGCTGTCCCTATGTCATGCCGGTAGTGGGCATCGCGGAACCTTTGACCATTATCCCAGACTTTCCCTCCGTCATAATAGCAGGCAGCATCGACGCCCTCGAACCAGAAATACTTTTTGATCGAGATATCCTTCCGAAAGCGCTTGTGAATCGGCCATTTCAATTCCGCATTCCAGACAGCGATACTCGATCCCAAATAATCGAGATCGTAATTATATCCACGGAGCATCGCAGGCCCGGCCAGTGAAAATCTCTTCTTCAGAGGCGCTTCACCCTGAATGTCCCCCACAAATGACCGGAGCATCAAGCTCGACAGGTGGTGAACATGGATGAAGTATTGCCCATCGATCTGATATTGCTCAAAATCGTAATCTCCACCCAACTCCTCTGAGCATATCTCGGCTCCCCCCTCCAGATGCAGCCCCGACAGGGGAGTTTGCCGGGCGTCCCGGATGTAGTGTAAGCTTATGCTTCCTGCCGATCCCCTCCAGCGGATCGATTTTTTTTCAAGGTTCTCTTTTTCTTCAAGGTCTTTATCTTCATCCTCGGAAAGATAGTAGGCTTCCTGAAAATTGTACAGCAAGTCGAAATAGTTTGCAGGCATGCGGACCTGCTGATGGGACTCGTACAGGGTTAAGCCGAATCCGGCAGATCCCCCCCGGACGCCCTGCACATCGAAAGCCGCGGCCCTGGCCGCCAGATTCGGCAGGAACAGCCGGTCCCTGGTAAAAAGCGCCTGGAAGCCTAATTTGCGGGGTTCCTGCTTGTAAAAGCCGCTGATCAGCAACTGCCAGTCAGTGAGATATCCTGCGGTCAGGGTCAATCCGATAATTTGTTTATCGGTCGGATTGGAAGTCGATAAAGGAATCGCGGTAATCAGATAACTGTCGGAATCGGGAAAATCGAAGATTGGACTGAACCTGACGGGAAGCCGGTAATGGTTATTCGAGCGATCGATATCCGGCAGGATATGCCGTGGATCGAGGCTGGCCTCGGCAATTTTCCCCTCGGTTGTGAGGGTAATGCTTTCTTCCTCCTGCCTGCCATCAAACTGCACGGTTTCCTTCCTGCCATCCTGAAAGACAACCTGTAATTCTCCCGGCATGACAGCTTCCTGGAGACGCCGGATATGCACCGTGGATATGATCTCGCCGGTCCGGCCCTGGCGGGTGGAAATATGATCAATGGCATAATCCAGTTTTTTCGTGTCGTAGATCCATTGGTCAAAAAACCAGGTGAGGTCCTTTTTGGCCACCTCCTGACAGAGAGACAGCAACTCCCGGGTGGTCACTATTCTGGCAAAATATCTCTGGACGAGGGCCTGCAAAAAAGCCCTATAATCTTCATCACCCATCAGGTAATGGAGCATGCGGTGGATCATGGCTCCTTTGTCATAGTGCATGGCACTGAGGGAGGCAAGGTCATCGGTCGCTTTGGCAGATTCGGTAATGGGACGATCGTACCCTCTGACAGCCTCTTCCCGGTACGGCAGTTCGACAAAATATTCGCTGTAGTCCATATTCGGCATCCACCGGGGCCAGGAGAGCAGGTTTTTCCCCTTCCCGTATTTCTTCTCGAAATACCGGATACTGGTATAGTTGGCCAATCCTTCGCCGATCCAGTTATGCTTGTCGAAATTGTAGGTCAGGCCGACGCCAAACCACAGATGACTCACTTCATGGACCACGACAGCCTCCATGATCCGGTTCAGCAGGCCGGGTAACTTGTGTAATTCCCGGGGAATAAAAATGCTGTTGCCTGAAGTGTAGGCTGCCGGAGCTCCCATGTAGAGATCGACAAGCGATAGATGATCGAAGGTCAGGGGCAGTTGAACATCCTGATGGATATACCGTATGGCTTCGGCTGCATACTGAAGGCAGGATTGCATGGTCTTTGCATCCTGGGGCAAATAGTAAGCCCTTATCTTTACTCCTTCGGATTCTTTTTCCGCAGTGCGATAATGACGGCTGGATGCCAGGGCCAGCAGGGGGGTGGGGCCGCAGTTTCCCGAATAGGTGGTGGTCCCGTCAGGATGGCTTTCGATCTTTTCCCAGACTGCCGAGGAAACAGGAACTTCCTGCGAAGGAAGAGTAAGGGAAAGATGGAAATAAGCCGCAGGTGCTTCTTCGATGCCGGTAATCCACTTCCCGTCCCTTCTGGATAGGAGAAAGGGATACCAAAACCCCTGTAAATAAAGCGTCTGCCGGTAATGACCTTCACCGAACCTTTCAGGGACCCTGCCGTGAAAGTCAATCTCGAGCGTATACTTTTCTCCGGGGGCCAGCGATCTGGGCAGGGAGACATGCAGCAGGGTCTTTTCCTGAGCACATCCGAGCGGCAGATCGTGATCTGCCCGGTAGTCATACTGCATCGGATTACCCTGCTCGTCCCGGACTCCGAGAATTTCCATCCATCCGGGATTGAATCCTTCGGGATAGATAGTATCGTACGTACTTCCATCCACTTTCGGGTCTTTTCGGGCCAGGGTATTGGGAACCAGTTGGAAAAGCATCTCGGATAAGGGAAGGTCTGAAGTATTGTAACAGGTAACCGTTACTTTTCCGGCAAGAAAATAGGTCTGGGTGTTCAACTGAACATCGATCTCGTAGCGGGGAAGATTGTCCGGTGGGGGATATTGGGCAAACTCCGGTTCCGGCAATCCGCTGAAGAATATCAGCAGAAGGGCAGTAATCAAGAGAACGTAGCCTGCTTTTTGTTTCATTGCCGTCTGCAACTCGCTTCGGTGAAATTATTATCTTGACTTGGGTTCCAAATAATGTATAACTCGATTCCACAAGGGAAGCTGTACCGTGGATAACAATACCTTATTTTCTCTGGTATTGCAAAAGAAAGTTTCAGGAAGGAATTTTTTGCCGATAAAGAGGGATAAACAATCGGAGGAGAATATCATGACTCCAGGTACCTGTAAAACCTTCATTATCAGATTCCTGGGATGCAGTATCCTGCTTTCAATTATCATCTCAGGCCCAGGAGAAACCCATGCCGGGCGGAACAGCCGGGATTTTGTTCCCTCCCGGTATGGATTTGCTTTGATCCTTGGGAATACCTACAACCCGGAGAACGATATCAGATTTTCCCTGATTTCCGGCTTTGCCTTATACGATTATGACCGAATCTGGCATCACCCGGCGCCTGCTCCGTTGCGCTTTAAGGTAGAGGGCAGCCTTGGAGCAACCACCAGCCCCCGGACCCGTGCCGTAGCTTCCTGCGGCATAATGGCCTTGTATTACCTGGATAAGTTTGCCACTCAGCGCTTGCGGCCTTATGGAGAGGCAGGGATCGGGATTATCTATACCGATTTTCGAGTCAAGGGGCAGGGTTTGCGCATTAACTTTAACCCGCAGGCGGGCTTTGGCACTGAATTTTTGACCGGATCAGGATCACCCTTTTTCACGACCCTTCGTCTTCACCATATCTCGAACGGCGATTTGTATAAAGATAATCGGGGTGTTAATGCCGTTGTTCTCGTATTGGGATATTTTTTTCATTAGGAGCATGTACCTGCGGTCTGACTGCCGGGGGTAAAAGATGGGGGCAAGCGGCCTATTTTAAAATCTCCAGGACATGGGGAACAAGCTGTTTCTTTCTGGAGAGCATGCCTTTGGCGTACAGCAGGTTCGGCTCAACCTTGTCATAGCCGAGGCGCTCGGCCAGATACTCTTTCCCCGCATACAGGAGATAACTTCCGCCTTTGACCACATCGCTGATCATCAGCATCGAAAACAGATACTCATGATTAGCGGTCAGGGCCTGGAGCTGCTTCAGCAGGTCCTCCTTGAGGTCGTTCAGCAGGGAGCGACCGACGATTTCCACCTGCCCGATCCCGAATTTGCCAAGCTCCGAGTCGTATACTTTGAAATCATTATTGATGATTTCCTGAACCGAAAGCGCGCTGACCGACGATCCGGCGGCAAAGAGATCGTTTCCAAACCGCAGAGTATCCAGACCGGCGATTTCCCCCAGCCAGGAAGCCATTTCCTGATCATGCGGGGTGGTGGTCGGAGATTTGAAGAGCATGGTATCGGAGAGAATGCCGGACAGCAGCAAACCTGCCATCTCAGGGGCTGGTTTCTTCTGCAGGGAGTGGAAAAACTGGGCAATAATGGTACAGGTGCTCCCCAGGGGCTCGTTGATGAAGCGGATCGGGCGGATGGTATGCAGATCTCCTAACCGATGGTGATCGACAATTTCGACCAGATCAGCCTCTTCGATACCGTCGATAGCCTGGCTTTTCTCATTGTGATCCACAAGTATCACTTTTTTCCGGCAGCCCTTGAGCAGATCGGTCCGGGTGATAATACCCTGGAGGTTCCTCTCATCGTCCAGGACAACCAGACCCCGCTCTTCCGTCTGAACGATCCGTTCCCTGATTTCATAGAACCTGTCTTCCGGCTTGAGTGACCCTCCCAGAGGATCGGCCACTTTGCCCACCGGCGTGGCCAGCCTGGCCAGCAGGGCGGTAGAAGCCGTATCAGAGGGAGAGAGGAGAACATAAACACCTTTCTCTCTGGCCAGGGCAAGAATGTCCTCTCTGACCGCCGCTCCTCCGCAAACAACCAGGGCGTATACTCCCAGCTCAACGGCCAGCTTCTGGATGTTGGAGCGGTCGCCGACGATTACGATCGGCAAAGCGGTTTCCGCGGATTGAAGGATGTAGCGGCTAAAGGCCTCCTCTTCCATCGCTCCGACCAGTATCCGGGCGGCAATGGTTTCCTGCGAACTCTCCCCTGCCAGCAGCTTGGCCTTGATTCCTTTGAGCAGAGAATTTACAGACACGGGCAGGGAATTGGGGAAATTTTCCTGCTGGAGAATATGCCGGGCTATACGGGAAAAAGTCAAAATCCCCTGAACCTTCCGGCTGTCAGCCGAAACGGGGATAAAGTGAAGATCACGTTCCTTGAAAATTTCAACCGCCTTCCGCAGCGGCTCTCCCGGCGAAAGGCAAACCACATCCCTGGTCATAAGGTCCTTGGCCCTGATGTAGAGATCGCCAATATAGGCGGGAGGATCGATATTAAACTTATCGAGAACAAATTGAGTTTGCGGATTGATATTCCCGCACCTGGCCGGAACAAGTCCTTCCTCTCCCTGTACCTGCCGCTTGAAACAGGCATACGCCAGACAGGAACAGATGGAATCCGTATCCGGATTTTTATGACCAATAATTATAGTTGACATACCTGTCGTTTGTCTCCCTAACCTACATAGTGATCAATCACATGGTGATCAATCAAACGAATAGCGGTACTTGGCTCTCCCCTTCCGATAGAAGCTTCCGGTAATCAGGCCGATAATCCAGCCAACGGATAAAATACCTGCCCCAACCCCTATCCAGAGAAGATCCTGGCGGTCTTTCAGACGGAGATTTTCCTGCTTGAGGCGCCTGAGCTCCTGCGCGCTATTCTCGAAAAGCTGGGCATATTTCTTTAATGACTTGTTTTCCTCGCTCAATTGAGCAATCACCAGGGACTGCTCTTTCGTCTTGCTGGCCAGGGCAGTAACCTGCTCCGTGAGGGGCCTCCCTTCGTTCAGCAGAGAGCTCATGATCCAGCCCTCTTCATCAGCCGCGGTCCGGATATGGTACCATGTTCCCTCCTGACCCAGGACGGTCACGGGATCTCCGGTCCTGACTCTGGCAATGACTTTATATTCACTGCCTGGCCCGTTATTGACTTTCACCCATGTTGTCTCCGTAACGTACATGGTCTTGGCCATTCCGTTCCCCCCGGCCAGGAAACCAATCACCAGGGCCAGAATAAAGACAAATGACAGAAAGTGACTTTTCGGCATTCCTCATACCTCCTTATGAGAACTTAAGCAAGCTTTGCAGACTCTGTATCATGGCAAAAATATCCTGTTTCGTCAAGGAGATAATGATACGATCTTTCCCATAGTCAGGACCGGATTAAAGGCATTCTCATACTTACCGGGATATAGTGCATGTTCTGATTCTGAAGAATGGCTTGATTTTTACGAGCAGGTTTTGCGGGAATCACCTTGTTGGCCGCTTGAAGGCGCAGCCTTTCTCGGTATTTCATCGTGCATGAGGAACTACAAAAATGGTGCCGAGGGCCGGACTCGAACCGGCACGGGGGCAAGCCTCCGAGGGATTTTAAGTCCCTTGCGTCTACCAATTCCGCCACCCCGGCTCCAAGCGCATGTTCTCTCAAAGAGAACAAAATTTAACACTATTTGGCAAATATGTCAATGTATTTGTTGACTGCTCTTCACGACTTCCCTCTCTCTAAAAGAAGAGTCTGCCCCATAAAGAACTTATTGATTTTTGAAAAGGTAGTCATTTTAAGCTGGACGTACGGTCAAGAATTTACTATTATTATAATTACACTGTATATGATTCCACCTTAGATATATTTTGGCCCTCAGGGCCGGCAGATACGGCCTTTATCGGCGCAGGGAACATCATGGAAAATTGCAGCAATGGTAAACCAAAACTCATCCTTAATCCAAGAATTGGGCAGGGAGAAAATTTTTGGCCTGCATCTCGGGTAGCGGATTTATTCTGGAAGTGCCAGGAGGATTATAGTTTTGAAACATGGATCATTGCCGGTTTCACTGATCAGGATTATGTAAAAGAGATTACGGACCGAATGAAGGGAGAAAAACCCCGTACGATCAGCCTCCTGGAGTTAGATAAATTAGGGGAGATGTTAAGGTCCTGCAACCTGTTCATCGGACCGGACGGCGGGACGAGCAGATTGGCTGCTTCCCTGGGCGTGCCGTGTATCATACTTTTCGGACCGACAAAGCCTGCCGCCTGGGCAGCACCTTCCGGGACACGGAACGAAATCATCTGGAAAGGGGTTGCCTGCTCTCCCTGTTCTCTTGAATACCGGCGTACCTGCCGGAGCAGGCAATGCTTTACCGCTATTTCAATAAGAGAAGTTATCGGTAAGATAGAAAAGATATCTGTTTATATTACGGAGCAATAAGTAAAGGCGGCACCCGGATTTGAACCGGGGGATAAAGGTTTTGCAGACCTCTGCCTTACCACTTGGCTATGCCGCCATGTCGAAAAAAAAAGAGCGGGAAACGGGATTTGAACCCGCGACCACCGCCTTGGCAAGGCGATGCTCTACCGCTGAGCTATTCCCGCTTTTTATTTGTGTATGAGTTAATTTATAGCAAATTTGAGCCTGCTTGTCAATGTAAATTTGCCAATAAGCCACGGTAAATTTGTTCTCATTTTTAAAGTTGATGCGTAGCGCGTTCTGGGGGTCAACGACCGTTTTCGTGAGGTAATTATTGCCATGGACTTGCTTGATGGAATACACAGCCGAAGAAGCATCCGCAGCTATACCGGCCAGCCGGTTGACCGGGCGCTTTTGCTTGAGATCATTAAAGCCGGGACCTGGGCTCCATCCGGCCTCAACAATCAACCCTGGCGCTTTGTGATTGTTCAGGATCAGGGCTGGCGCTGCCGGTTGGCTCAGCTTACCCGCTACAGCAGGATTATCGAGGCAGCCTCAGCCTGCATCGCTGTTTTTATCGACCGGAAGGCAATGTATCATGAAGTCAAGGATTATCAGGCCATAGGCGCATGTCTGCAAAATATGCTGCTTTCGGCCCATGCCCTGGGACTGGGAGCTGTCTGGCTCGGAGAAATACTGAAGAGCAGCTCCGAGGTGAGAACACTGCTGGCCTTACCCGATAATTTGGAACTTATGGCAGTTGTGGCCGTTGGCTATCCGGATGATCAAAATCAGGAGTCCGAGCGTCTGGAGCTGGAGGATGTCTTACTGAAGGAGCTATAAAGTATTCACCCCGGCTTTCCGATTTGCGTTGTTTGCGGAGCTTCAGCCAAGAGTGATGTCTGAATTCTGACTCCTGACTCCTCTTCACTGATCACTGACCACTGGCCACTGACCACTAACCACTTTCTTCCCTGCTCAGGCCCTCATGCCCTCTCTTCCACCGAGAAAGCTCTTTGGGCTGCCTCTTTATTTTTGTCCTCTTTCTTCTTTTGACAGCTCACGCAGTACAAGGCAAACGGCAAGGCTTCCAGTCTCTTTTCAGGAATCGGCTGGCCGCACTTCTGGCAGGCTCCGTAATTCCCCTCGGCCAGGCGGTCGATGGCATTTTCGATATTTTTGAGCTTTTCGTTGTAATTGCTGATCAGTGTACAGTCTATTTCTTTATTTTGGTTTAAAAAAGAGAGATCCAGCTCATCAACGGCAGAATCAATGATGGTTTTAATGTCATGGATATCTGTGTTGGCCAGATGCGAGATCTCCTTAATGCCCTTGTTTCTCTCGTTAATCAATATTTGCAGAAGTCTTTGTTCCCGTTCAGTCAGCTTTCTCTTAATTTGCATAAGCTTACGTTCCTTAGATAAATGTTAAAGGTTAAATATCCCTCTTCTGAAGGATTCCGCTCCACGTGCCGTTCTCTCCCCAATTTCCTGTTCCCCAATTTCCTGTTTTTGTCTTCCGAGCCCTTTTCAATCGGCAGATATGGGATAAAACCTTTATTTTCATGTACGTTTTTTGTTTCCAGGCTTACTGTCTCTCTAAGAGAATCGGCATGGAGCGGAGCAGACATCGAATATTTTTCACCATTAAAAATCCTTCTTCCAGATCAGATCCACGCTGGAATTCTGGTCATTGCGAATCTCGGCCTCCAGGGTGAGATTGCTGTACAGGTAATATTCCACAACGACCTGCTCGGCTCCTTTCTCCTGGCCGAACTCCTTGCCGAAAGAGACGAAGACATTCCTGGTCAGATATTTTCCCACTTCAAGAGTGCTGATCCCCTCCTTTGAGGCCCGGATCTGCACGGTATCGACCGGCAATTTCTCGCCGAATATTCCCAGCACCTGGGTGGCCACTACCCTTCCCAGCAGGGCAAAGGCCTCACCCTGCAAGCTGGCGGCCTCCCTTTGATTCAGGTTTTCGAGCTGCTGGCCGAAAACCAGGAGCGAAATTATTTGATCCTGCGACAATGTCGGGTCATCACTCTGCAATCTGACGACCGGAGCTTTGCGGGTTCCTGAAATCAGGATGTAGATATTCGTCTCCCCCACCCGGTAAACGGTTTCCATATCGATCAGGGGATTGATTTCCGGCAGTCCCTGAAACTGAATGTTCGCCCTGCGGATAGTAAATTCCTTGCCGTAAAATTCATAGGTTCCCCGTATGCTTTCGATACTCCCCGCAATGGCCGGATCCTGGCCGAAGGTCTTATGGATGCCAAGTTCTCCCTTGAGCTCGATATTGGTTTGTTCACCGCTGACCCAAAAATTCCGGGGGATGCTCACGGTTACGGACATGGATACATTGGGTTTGAAAAAAGCCGCTTTTTTTTCCACCAGCTTCATCTCATCCTCTTTCCCCCGTATCACCTGAATTTCTGAAGAGCTTTTTTTACCGAAGGCAAAATCACTCAGCCTGGCCTTCCCCTCCGGGATAGACATTCTGCCCGCCACGGCAATGCGGGACAAGTTTCCCTGAGCTGAAAGCTCCCCATTGAAAACAAAATAAGTGGTGCGGGAGTAGAGTATTTTCCACTTATCCGCTCTGATCCTGGCCGTAATGCTCCTGACCGTAAATCCGGATAACTCCACAGCGGCGGAAAGTCTTCCTGCACCGGACTTTCCAGCAAGGTCCACATCCTCGAAGGTAATACGCTGGCTGTTTCCCCTGATCAGGGCGCTCCTGACCTGAAAGACCTGAAGGAGCGGCTTGATTCGAAATGAGGTCCTGACAAATCCCACACTTCCTTCAAACCGGGGGTCCCGGAGACTGCCGGTCATCGATCCTGTCCCGGAGACGGCTCCCTTCACCTCGGCGAGGGCAGGCAGGAATGAAGGAATCACCGAGAGGTCAACCTCCTGAAGCCGTATCCTCAGCTCCAATCCTGATCTGGACCAGCGGTCAGGGACTGAGCGGAAAGAAAGGTCCACCGGCACCATGCCTTCAAGGTGCAGGATCTCTTTTTCCGCCTGAGCCAGGCTGGCGGTGATATTCAGTTTTTTTTGGCTGTAGGTGAATTCCTGGTGCAGCCGGTTAAAGGAGAAGGTGGACCATCGCCCTTTGATGACCTCGAGTTTCCCGCTCATTTCGGGCGAGATTCTCGTTCCCGCAAGGTTCACCTCTCCCTCCAGGGTACCGGAAAGAGATCCGAGTGAAGAAGCGGTCCTTCCCGTCCATTTCCCGATCTCCTGCACGGGGAAGCCGGATACCTGAATCTGCATTTTCTGTTGACCGGTCCGTCTGATTTCTCCCTGGGCAGCGAAATACCTCTGCCCCGATCCCAGCCGGAGAGAGAGAATGCGCACATTTTTATCGGCATCCAGTTCCACCCGGATCGGCTCGATGTTTCGCCAGATCGATTCTTCCAGGGGGAATGAAGCCTCATCCACTCTGACCGATACCTGGAAGGGCTGAAGGATATCCGCAACCCCCCGGGCCTGGTAGACCCGGTTGACTTGCCGGGTTCCCCTGACCTGCCAGGTGATCTTTGGCCCCTCTTTCCTGGCCTGGATGCTCAGAGAATCCTGAAATTTTTGCTGCTCGTGCCAGAGGGAGGCCGCCTGGATCCGGGCATCGAAATTCAGGGCCTGAAATGAACGCCCTCCCCCTGCCCTGCCCTTGAGCGCAATATTCGAAGCATGATAGCCCCGATAGGTTATATCGCGGCCAGTAAATTCCCCCGCAAGCTCAGGCTGTTGCCAGCTCCCGGTGATTTTCCCGTGGCCGCTGACCACACCTGCGGAAAGGTCAGCCAGCCGGTCAATTCCCGCCCGTGAGAAATCCAGCTCCGACAGGTTCCAGATCAGATGCAGCTTCTGCCGGGAGGCTGTGCCGCGCAGGGTGAGGGCTAAACCATCGGCGGTGATTTTTCCCTGGCTCAGGTGCACGGTCCCGGCTGCAAAATCCCCCTGAAGCGTAAGATTGTCCACAAACCTGTTTTCAATCCAGGAGGGGAAAAGACGCACCGATCCGGCAGCCTGAAAATTTTTGGGAAATCCCGTTCCCACGCTTCCCTGGAGCATTGCATCCCCGGCCAGCCGTGATTCCCGGACCAGGCGGGCGGGCAGCCCCTGTATCCGCGCAAGGTTCACCTGCTGGAAAGAAATATCCGCCCGGTACAGAAAAGGAGGCCGCAGGTCTGCCTCCCCCTCCAGTCTGACCCTGCCCGCAGGGCCATTCACTTCCAGGTTCGCCAGCCGTAACTTTCGCCCATCCAACTGGGCTGAAAACCCTGCTGCCGTAACGGATTGCCCAAACAGGGTAAAGGGAGAAATATCAGCTTCAATTTCCGCTGAAATCTCATCCGGCCGGATGCCCTCTCCCCTGATTCGGGCATGCAGATCGAGATACCGGGAAAAGGCGGACCGTTTTTTTTCGGGCAGCCACCAGGATACCGGAAATCTCCGGATGCCGGTGCGCAGACGGTAGCGGGGAAATCCGGGATCGGAAAGGTCCAGGTTGCCGCCGGACTGCCACTGCCCTTTTTGCCTGTCCGCCTCAAAGGAGAGGAGAAAGGAATAATCGAGATCGCTCAAAGTTCCCCGGACTCTGCCCTCCCCTTCCAGGTCGGAAAGACGCAGGAGGGCGGGGGGAAATTGGCCCGGCACGCCGCCTCTGGCCAAGATAGCCTCCAATTCCGGAAGAGATATCCTGGAGAGCCTGCCCCGCAGATCGAAAAAGGGCACATCCCGCTGACCTGCTGCCAGATTCACCCTGCCCTGCAGCCAGATCTGTGCCGGAGCGCTCATAACCTCCAGGCCGCTGATGTCAAGGACTCCCTGCCGGGAGGAAACATCACCCCGGACCTTGTTGACCGCCAGTTGCCAGGGACTGACCCGAAAGGAAAGATTCCGGACCCTGGCGTCCCAGTCCCCTGCTCCAGGCCGGAGATACAGGCCAAGGGAAAGGTCTGCCTGAATGCCCTGGCCGGATATCTCGATCGGCGATTTCTTCTGAAAGTAATCCCGGAAAGTCACATATCCATCCTGGATAAGGAGCCGCTGGATCCGAAAATCCAGGAGAGGAAATCCCGCGCCGGTCGGCGATGGAGGAGAGGGGCGGCCCGGCAGGGGAAGCACGCGGATACCTCCCTCTTCGGTACGGATTATGGTCAGGTGCAGCCTTGAGAGCGCTACCCGGGGAAAGGTCATCTGCCGGGTCAGAAGAGCGAGCGGAGAGAAGCGGACTTTCATTTCTCCCAGACTCAGGTGCTCACCTTTCGGGTCTCGCAGCTCCACCTCCTCCAGAACCAGGCCGGTAACAAGGTTTCCTCCGATTCTCCTCACGGATAAGGCCAGCCCAAACTTCTCCCGGGCATTTCGGGCCAGAACCCCGCTCAGCCAGTTCCGGAACGAGGCGGTTTGGGTCACCAGGGCCAGAATAACCAGCACGCTCCCAAGCACCAGCGCACAGGAGCCTAACAGGATAGCCAGACTTCGAATGACCGATTTAGCGCTCATTTAAAAAGCCTGACCAATACTGAGGTGAAAGCGGTAGCGGACAGGTATCTCTTTTTGCGGATTGAGAATATAACCATAATCCAGCCGCAGAGGGCCAATGATGGTCTTGTATCGAATTCCCGCACCCGTAGAATAGTGCAAATCGTTAAAGTCAAACTGCATCGAATTAGGAAAAACATTGCCGAAATCCACAAATGTCACTCCCCACAGCTTGCCGAACAGGGGAAACCGAAGCTCCATACCTCCCTCAACCAGGGAATTTCCGCCAACCGGCTCCTGGTTCTCGGAAAGAGGGCCCAGCTTCTGGTAATCATATCCGCGGACACTCATGGTTCCACCGGAAAAAAACCGCTTCATGATCGGCACTCCCCGCTGGTTCAGGCCGTAGGGCTGAATTGTTCCCATGAGCAGCCGTCCTGCAAGTATCGGCCCGGCCAGGAGACGATAGTAGCGCTTATACTCCGCGGTTCCCTTCACATAGGATACCTCGGAGCCGATGCCTTGCAGGGATGGTTCGATAAAAAAAGAAGCCTGTTCCCCGCTGGTCGGATCCAGAGGAGAGTCGGTGGTATTCCATTTGAAGCCGGTTTGAAAATAGGAAAGGAAGTATACCCTCTCCTGATCCTTTTTGGCCTCCTCCGACAGACCGCTGATGGCAGACGAATCCAGGCGGTGAGCCAGAAAGACCGACAATGCGGAACCGATGCCCCGCTCAACCCGTAACTCGTTCGAGATATTGCTGACGTCAAAAGAAGTAAACATTTCTTTCCGCCTGAACAGAGTCCACCGGGAGGTGGATGCGGAGTCGGGAAAGTACGGCTGCCTGAAAGTCAGGGCCTCCTCTTCGGCCAGAGAAGACAGGCTCAGGGATAGCCCAAGCTCCCGCAAGCCCCCGAAAATATTGCGGTAGGTCCCCGATATTCTGAGGCGCAGCCGATCTTCCGTTCCATACCCAAGTCCGACCTCCACGGTCCGGGGCTTTCGCTCCTGAAGGAGGATATGAACATCTATCGGCCCGGTTCCCTCCTGAAGATTCACCGGGTTCACCAGGACAGAGCGAAAGAAGCCAAGGCCGTTAATTCTCGACTGGGTTTGAAAAACCCTGTTCATGGAAAAGGGCTCCCCTTCGGCAAAGGTCACCTCGCGCATGATATTGGGAAGTGAGATATTTTTATATCCCGTGACCTGTATCCTGCCAAACCGGCTCAAGGGCCCCAGCTCAACCGGCAGACGAATGACCGCACTGTTATCCTTCTCATAGATCAGGACCCTGCCCGACAACCGGGCTCTTGGGTAACCGGAATTGGCCAGATATTCCAGGATATTGGTCTTGGACTGCTCATAATCCCTGACCCGGAATATTTTTCCCCGCTGAAGGGATATAATCCGCCGAAACCTCTCTTCCCATTCGGATGTCTGCCCATCCCGAATTTCAAAGGTGACTTCCTGAATGGTCACTGCAGGCCCCTCGCTGACATACAGGGTTATTGTTAAAGCCCCATCTTCTTCTTCCGTTATCTCCGGACTGATCCTGACCTGATAATACCCCTCCTGGTGGTAAAGCTGCTGAACCTGTTCCAGGTCGCTGTCCAGTTTTTCGGCGGTATATTCCTTGCCTTCCTGCCAGAACTTCCAGAACGGAGGGGGCCGAAGGCCCGTCATTTGCTGGCGGACCTTACTCCCGGAGACTCTCTTTACTCCCACCAGCCGGATCTTTCGCACCAGACTCCGCCTGTTCTGACTGCTCCCCTGAGCACGGGCCGGAGCACTCAAGCCTAACCAGAGGGCGGCCCCAATCAGTATCATAGCCAGGTTCACCAACGGGAAAACCGGCATTCGTTTTCCAAAATCCGAGGGGAATTCATCCATAGCTGTCGAATTATAATACGGTTAATCAATAAAATCACCAATAATTCCATAAAATCTTCAATACCCCCTCCAGGTAAGAGCTAAAAAGAGAATCGGTCGATAGTAATGAGAATTCAGGAGTCAGAAGTCAGGAGTCAGGAGTCAGGAGAGAGTGATCAGTGGCCAGTGGTCAGTGAAGAGAAGGCAGGGGTCAGAATAAAGGCTTTCTTTTCTCCTGAATTCTGACTCCTGACTCCTGCAAAAATTTATCCACCCGTTCGGAGTGTAGAAGAGATGGTTTCTGTTGAGCTTGTCCAGACTGAACAGGCATTTCAGGATTTACGGCCCGCGTGGGATACAATCCTGGAAAGATGTGCTTCTTCCAGTATTTTTTTAACCTGGGAATGGCTGTTTACCTGGTGGGTCCACTATCAGCAGAACAGAAAGCTGTTTTTGATATTGTTTCGGGAGAAGGGGGAGCTGCAGGGCATAGCTCCTCTGTTTCACGAGGAGGAAGTACGAGGTGGCATACGGATGCGGACCCTGAGATTCCTCGGAAGCGATGGACCAGCCTGCTCAGAATTTCTCGACCTGATTATTGCTCCGGGATATGATACCGAGGTGTACCAGCGGTTCGGTGAGTTTCTCAAGGAGCGCTCACCCCTCTGGGACCGGATTGTTCTGAATCCCCTCTCATGGGGCAATTCGGAGATATATCGGCTGTACCGGATGTTGAATCGATCCTATTCAGCCGAATTGGAAGAGGCTTTCAGGTGTCCTTATATCAGGCTTCCTTCTGATTGGGACCAGTTTCTGGTCCGGCTCAGCCGCAATTTTCGACAACAAATTCGCACTTCACTGCGAAAATTCGAACAACAGACTGAAATGAGATACCTTTCAAATGCCCAGGATATCTTTCCTGTTCCCCTGCTGGTCAATACCCTGCGCACACTGAACGGGCAGCGGATGGAGCGCAAGGGGATCGACTCCACCCTGAAAATCTCCTCCTTTCATCGATTTCTGCTGGACGTTGCCGAGCACCTGCACCGGAGGGGCTGGCTATCCTGTTCACTCATTCAAAGAGATCAACAGATTGCAGCTATCATTTTCAATTTCCGGTACGGAAAAAAGGTCTGGTATTACCAGGCAGGATTCCTTCCGGAATACGCACATTTTCGCCCCGGAACACTGCTTTTTGCCCAGACTATCAGGGAGGCCATCGAAGCGGGATTTTTGGAATATGATTTCCTGCGGGGGGAGGAAGAATATAAATACCGCTGGGGTTCGCTCAATCGGCCGGTGACTACTTTCCGGCTCTATAATCGAAAACTCTTCCCCCAAATGATTTATTACTTTCGAAAGGCGAAAATCCGGCTCTCCGGGCCATTAAAAAGAATATACCACTCGATACAGACTCACCATGATAGCTGAGATCCGCTCTTTTCCCGTAACTGCTCAGGCACAAATGGGTAAAGGCACAGAGGCACAAAGTTACCTTGCCTGTTTGCTGCTTAATTGCTCAGCATTTATTTTTATCTTCTTTGTCCCTGGTACCATTGTCTCTCTATGCCTTTGTGCCTGATTTATCAGTTTGTCTCAAATTGAGATAACCACAGCAGGCAAGATTGCTGTGCCTCATCAGGCTGAACTTTTTCTTCCAATTCGCCTGCCACCATCCTTGGCCCGGCAGAATCATTCTCACCAGCGATGCTCCGTAAAAATGTATTTCCGGTCCGTACGATCCCGTCAATCTGCAAGCTCCTTCAGGCATACTGCTTTATTTATCAGCCAGTAATAAAATTTTAAGGAAATTTCTTTTCAAGAAAACGTATCAATACAAATTCTCTTTTCCCGTTTGTCTCACAAAGCAACATCTTTGACTCAGTTATTTGTCTCTAAATTGAGAAATTCAAGAATCCGTCACTCTATGGATAGGCTTTTTTCCAAGAATTGTCCTGAGTAAAGTCTTTGGCATTTTCCTAGAGATTGACTATATTACTAATAAATGAATAACTAACCTATTGAGTTACAAGGATAATCATGAGGTATCAATTACACATGCCGATCTAATTGGCATGATAATTGCTTTAATTATAACTCGAAAGTCATGACTAAATGTAGGTGTATAAGTAATAGAGAGGGAGGATGGATACCTTGCTTTTGCCTTATGAACCATTCTCACCTTTTGAGGTCCAGGCAGCAGTTGTCTCCACAGCTTCCTGCAAGTAAGTTAGGTTATTAAAATTCTTCATTTTATTATTCGGATTTTTAATTACCTTATGTATTTCCCTGTCCGGCCGCAGGGCAAGAAAACCTTATATTTTCAAATAAGAAAACGAACAAAGGTTAATGAAAAGGAGGAAATATCAATGTGTAAGAAGGAAAATGTTTATTTGCCGTTCACAATAGTTTTTCTGGTCGGATTTGTTATGAGTGCTCTCAGTACCATAGTTTGGGCTCAAGTTGCTCCGGCAGTTGTTACTACGCCGGTCACCACTACGGCTCCTACGATTGTTACTACCACGCCCACCACTCAAAACTGGGCAGCCATGCCTCCGTATAACACTCTGTGGCCTCTGTGGTCGCCGGCACTATCTCCCGTCAATCCGGCAACCGGCCAGCCGACCCCCCTGGTAACCAGCCTTACACCTTCTACGGTACTGCCGGTTCAACCCGGTCTGACCTGGCATTTCGCTCTGGGGCATCCCTGGCTGCTCTA
The DNA here is from genome assembly GCA_040755755.1 of bacterium. NCBI lineage: Bacteria > bacterium. The sequence goes on from JBFLZW010000024.1 coordinate 29,743, forward strand.
TAATACTCCTATGGGTATGGCGTATTATGATCCTTTTACCGGAATCGATCTTTGGCCGCCGGATATTCTCATGAATTCGATCACCGGCCTTCCCATAACCATTACTTTGCCACCTACCTACTCTATTCTGCCACCTACTCCAGCATGGTGGATATTGCAGGAAGTCCCGGCTGCCAACTGGGAATACGTGACGGTTTATCCCAGTTTTTCCCTCTCGGCTATATCCACTCCGCCTGCGCCCCCGTTAAGCTCATTATTGACGCCCAGTGCGATTTTACTGTAGGCAGTAAGGAGAAAGGATTCTATTAATTACCTGTTGACCTCATCACTTCATCCCTTATTCCCTTCACCCAAGGGGTGTTTTACCAGATGATCGTGAGGGAAAGTCTTTCAGCGAAGGAGAGACTTTCCCTCAGATCTTTTTCAACCTCACCTGTCTGCGTTATTTACCTTCCCCATCCTGTCAGGAGTCCAGAGAACATCATGGTTTCGGGTACAGCACCGGAGCCATCCGCACAGCATGGCATGGTTGACGAGTACGAAATGATAAGGGACCCTGCACACCAGGGATAGTTTCCCCTCCCATCCCCCCAGCCAGGAGCCGATCAAGGCGAGACTGTAGAAGGCCAATTGGAGAACAAGGAAGAAAAAATACCCCTTTCCGCTTCCCAGTGCCGCCAGGTTCGAGATTAAAAGAGTGATCATAAGGAACGGAACCAAAAGCCGTAAAAGCTTATGAGAGACAAGCTGCCAGGCAAATACGGGATAACGGAAAGGATTCAGCAGGTTCCGGTTCCGGAACAGGGTTCGCACGGTTCTATTGGTGATGCGGATCTGCCGCCGGACCTCTCCTCCCATCTTGAGGGATGCGCACTCACGGACCAGGGCTGACTCCTCCATCACCCCCCGGTATCCCTGCCGGACAACCTGCAAGGGGATAGCCAGATCGTTCAGATCGCCCGCGAGCAGGGGAAGATATAATTCTTTTCGAATGGCGAAAATTGCTCCATCGGCTCCGACACAGGAGCCCAAAGCCGATTCCTTCCGCTTGAGATACCGCTCAAAGCGGTGGTACAGTCCGCTCGTTTTCCCAACAGAATTTCCGCACGGGCTGACGATGTATTCGGTCCGTCCGGTCACAAAGCCGATCCGCTCGTCCCGAAAGCTCAAAACCAGATTCTGCAGGGACTTTCGGTCGAAAAAGGCATTGGCGTCCGTGAAGACAAGTATCCCGCCTGCTGTCAGAGGGACCACCTGATTCAACAGAGCGCTTTTCCCCTGCCGCTCCTTTTGCCAAAACAGCCTTACTCCCCGATCCTGGTAGAGAGCCGCCCGCTCGTTTGTCCGGTCAGTCGAACCGTCGGAAGCCACCCATATTTCCAGCTTTTCCCGTGGATAATCCAGCTCCAGGGTATTGAGGATTTTCTCTTCTATTGCCTCCTCCTCATTAAAGGCGGAAATGACGATGCTCACCGCAGGCCAGGTATTCTGATTCCCGTCGAGAGCCTTCTTCGGTAATCGCCCGCGCGAAAAAAGAAACAGGAGCAGGGGGTATCCGAAATACGGGTACAGAATCAAAAAAAGAGATGCCTTCCATATAACCGGACCGAAAAAAGTTGACAGGGCCACTGGTTCTCTCTCCTCGATGTGTTTCTTTTAACTGGCCCAGACATTTTTTGACCAGCTCAAAGTATTTTCCAGCCCCTCGCGGGCCGGGATGCGGGAGCACCACCCCAGATCCTGCCTGGCCCTGGAGATATCAAAGCGGCAGCTTTTACTGGAAGCTGCCAGCCGGTAGCGGGTCAAAAAAGGGTCCTTATGCATGATTCTGCTTACAAACTCCAGGCCAAAGGTCAGACTGTAAACCAGAGGATAGGGCAGATACACTACATGTCCATGAACACCCTTCTTGTGGAGATACCGCTGGATATAGACATGCTTTGAAACCTGCTCCTCGTCCACGATGTTATAAACCTTACCGGCAGCATTCTCCTTTTCCAGGGAAAGTACAATGGCATCCAGAAGGTTGTCGATATAAACCAGGGGAAGCTCAAACCCTTTGCGGCCAATGGCCAGGATAACATTTTTCGGCAGGGCATAGCCGATCATGGGTGTCAGGACCGGCCCACCGGGGCCATAAATAGTACCGGGCCGCAGGATGACTATTGGCAGGCGAGTTTCCCGGATGAACTGCTGGACGATTTTTTCCGCTTCCAGTTTCGTGTAGGTATAAGCTCCACGGTTTTGCGGATCAGCTTCGAGGGCGTCATCTTCCCTGATCGGACGGCATGTCGGAAGCCGCGTATAACCATAGACACTGAGGGAGCTGATATAAATCACTTTCCGGACCGCCTCTTCCTGAGCAAGGCGAAGCACATTCCGGGTACCTTTGACCGTAGTCTCCATGGCTGCATCAACCGCCCCTCCTGTGGTGTCAGCCGCTGCATGGACAATCATCTCCACCCCCCGGATAGCTGTACGCAGGGAGTCTTCATCCCGGATGTCGCCGAAAAAAACCTCAAGGCCAAGATTGCGCAATTCCCCAAGGGGAGAGAGCTTTCTGACCAGTGCCCTCACCGGATATCCTTCCCGGACCAGCCTCCGGGCCAGATGGGTTCCCAGAAAGCCGGAGGCCCCGGTAATCAGCACCCTGGGAAGTTGTGGTGACTTTAGGGAAACAGCGCTCTTTTGGGGGAGAATGGGCGAAAAGTCCAGTTTCCTGGTACCAATCTGATCCCAGACCTGATCTATTGCTTTGGCTACCTGCAGGCATTGATCTTTGCTGACCGGCGGAGGGCTTCCCCGCTGGATACTCTCATAGAACCGGTGGATGAGCGTGCGCATGCCGTGATAGGATTTTAACTTGCCGCGCAGGAATTGAACAGTATTGGCCACAGTCCTTTTCGAAAGCTGCCAGCTCTGCCCGAAATTAGCCAGGGGCTTGGTGATGGCTTTAGGCAGTTTCCGGTTGGGCTGAGTATAAAAGGTCATGGTATCGAAATTCACCTGCACGAACATCTCACTGCCGAACAAATTCAGGTAATGCAGGAAGGGTTTCGCGTTGAAGGAGATGGCCAGAGTGCCCAGTGCCCGTGCCCCATTGCAGAGAATTCGCAATTCGTCGGGCTGCTCCTGCGGCAGGGTTCCCAATGACCTGGACATGGCCTTCATTTCCCTGGGCGCACCGGTATATTCCAGGAGAAGGGCCAGCGGATGAGTGATAATATCGTGAAACACTCCGCCGGGGAGATTGTGGATCCAGGGAATTTCATTGGCCTTCGGATAGCTGCGGACTGCCGGGATATCAGTATTCCAGCCATAGTAGCTTTCTACGTAAATAATGCTGCCGAGGTCTCCCCGTTCCGCCATCTTCTGGACCTCGACCATGCAGGGGTCAAAGCAGTGATTGTGATCCACACAGAGTGAAACACCCTGCTTCTCAGCCGCTTTGAACATGGTCCGGGCTTCCTGATAATTCAAACCCACAGGTTTTTCAACCAGGATATTGCATCCCGCTTGTATGCACTCCAGCACCACCGGCAGATGGCTGGCAGGAGGGGTCAATATATGGACAACCTGGGGTTTATGATAGAGGAACAGTTCTGACAGACTGACATAACAGGCAGGTATCTGGAATTGGGCGGCCCGCTTTTGGGCCTGTTCTCGATTTGCATCTACCAGGCCGACAATTCTCGCTCCCGGATAATCGAGAGCAAATTGGATATGTTTGGTTGAAATCTCTCCGCAACCCACGATGGCAATATCCATACGGATCTCCCTCATTGTCGTTAAGAACCGTTAGTAAGCGCTTAAAATGCATGAAAGGAGCGCTTATAGCGCTCCTTTCATGCTAAAAGTTGCTCTCAACGATACCTTATCGACATAACCGCTCCCGCTCAGCTATCCGTTACCTTCAAGAAGCAGCTCATTAATAAGAGTGTAGTCGGGAAATCGTGGAAAAGCCGATTAAGTTGTCGTATTGATCAGTTCATGTACTGATAAACGATGGAATCAAACCGTCTGGTTAACCATACGGAAGAAGGTGAAACCGGGGTTGCATCGGACTCCAGGGCTGAAGATTGCACCCCTGCAGTGGACTCTTCCGGCTCGACGATGGTGATAACCGGCGCGGCCTGCGGCTCAGAAGCTGTTTCCATGTTGTTTGAGCCGAGAAGATAGGGTTTGCTCCGCTCGCCGAGGTTATTGGTTACCCACAGGTAGAAGGGACCGGTGCCCAGACCCCGTAAGTCGGTCCGGAATTTTGCGCCCTCATCCCCCATCCAGATTATCTTCTGAGTAACCCTGGTGGCTGCCCAGTAATCCGGCTGATCACCGATTTCCACCAGCGAGGCAGGGCCGATGCGCCGGTCGGGACTCATGGCAAAACCGTCAAACCAGATGCTCTGATCGATCGGCAATTGGTCTTGAGTCCAGTTCTGGCAATTGATCGTCCCCAGTTCCAGGGGGCCAAAACGCAGGCTCCCGTCTGATTCACGATAGCTGTTCATCCAGGGAGAGGTCAGGAGGTTATTATTTTCATCATAAATTTCGCACTCCTTCCCGTCCAGCCAGAACTTCAGCTCAAGGCCGCCGCCAACCTTTCTGACCATCAGCTCGATGCAATACCACTGGTCAAGTTCCATCCGCTTCCCCAGGTGGACAAACAGGCGCTCACCTCCCTGGATATCATACATGCTGGGGCCCATCCCCTCCGGAATTTCATCCCACATGCAGGCATTCATATTAAAGAGATTGTGAACATAAAATTGCTTGAAACTGTTGTTGGTCCATTTGAAGATTGGTCCGCTGTAACGGACATAGTAGCGATAAAAATACTGGTCAGAATCCGGCGCAGACCACCAGGTCATCGGGTGATAAATTCCCTTGCCCGGCTCTTCCTTCGGATACATCCAATCCTGCCAGGAATACTGAAGGCGGTTGCGGTAGCTCTGATTGCCGAGAACAGATATGCCAGCATCGAAGATCGCATCCGCATCCCGCTGCTCCGCTGTCTCAGCCCAGCATTCCCAGTTATCACGCAGCCAGCAGTTGCCATTCCTGATCCAGCCATTGGTATCTTCAAAACTGCCCTGCTCTTCCGCCCAGTGAATCCAGTGGCTGGTTTCCTGCTCGAGCAGTCCTGTCCCGTGCAGGTCTGCAATTTCGCCACTTTGCAGGGCAGTGGCCTCCTTGCTTCCCGCATAGGCAGTCTCCGCGTTTGACGAATGACTGAAGGAGATATGCGAGACTTGCGGCTCTCCTGAAACTGATAGCGGGGTCAGGAGTCCTGCTATCAAAAGGAAGGTAAGCTGGAAAACATGGATCAGGGTTCTTCCTTTGGAAGCGGCAGGCGAAAAGGTAAAGCGTACTTCTCGGGACATGATAAAAAAACCTCCTGAATGTTAAAAAGAAACTCTGGATGAAATAGATATGCTTTTTCTTATGGAGTATAAATTGGAAATGGAAGAAGCAAAACGAAAGCACATCTTACGTAAAATAAGCCCCGATAATACGCTATTTATCCTATGCTGTCAAGAGGGTCAGATCATTTTTCCTCCTCTAATTTTCCTGGCAATTCTCATTATGTGAACCTGTGCTTTTCTCTGTGTCTCTGTGGTTTCTTTTGTATTTATATAGAGTTGCTCATATCGCTCCACCATCAGCCCCAGATGATAGCGCTCCACGACTGTTTTCCGGCCACATTCACCAAACCGGCGGGCCATCGGCGGATCATCCAGAAGGGCCTGGATAGAGGAAGCGAAAGACCCCGTATCGTGCGGCGGAACCAGAAAACCTGTCCGCCCTGACTGAACGATTTCCTGATTCCCGCCCACACGGGAGGCCACAACCGGCTTTGCGCAGCTCATGGCCTCGAGCAGGGAGATCGAGGTTCCCTCGCTCCAGGAAGGGAGCACAAAAATATCCATTACCGAAAGCAGATCCCGGATGTCGAACCGCTCCCCCAGCAGCCGGCAGGTTGCGGAAAGCCCGCTCTTATGGATTATCTCTTCAAGATTTTTCCGTTCCGGCCCTTCACCCACGATCAGCAGTCTCAGCCTGGGATTTACGGCCGCAACCTGCCGGAAAGCATGCAGCAGGGCCGGATAGTTCTTCACCTGACTCAGGCGTCCGACACTGCCGATGATTGTCTGGTCCTGCCCTATCCCCAGTTCCTGCAAAAGCCCTTCCGGTTTTGGCTGGGGAGAAAAATACCCGGTATCGATCCCGTTTTCAATAACCATCACTTTCTCATCCGGCCAGCGGAAAGCCTTATGCAAATAACCCTTCAACACCGGTGAGACAGCCACAATTCTCCTGGTCTGCCGGGCGTAGAACCGCTCCAGCTCGATCATCCATCGCGGGTCAGGAAAGGGTCGTCCGTGCTCGGTATGGATCTGAGGGATTCGCAGACAGCGGCTGACCAGGGCTGCCACAGGCCCGCAGCCGCTATGACTGTGGATAATATCCGCTTTTTCCCTTTGAACGATGCGAAGCAGGGAATAGGGATAGATCAGGGACGCGCCTTTGATCATCGGATCAGCCAGGATGATTTTGGCTCCCTCCTGCTCAGCTCGATCAGCCAGAGGGCCGCGGGAAGAGAGGCAGACGACCACTACCCTGAAAACCCGGCTATTGATCTTTCCTATCAGGCGGGTGATGACAGTTTCGGCTCCACCGGTCTCCAGACTCAGGACCAGGTGGAGTACGGTGATTGGATTGGGGTTGGATGACAAGGGATTCCCCTTTGAAAAAATAAAAGAAACCACAGAGACACGGAGGCACAGAGCAAAGCAAAGGGTAAATTCTCTGGGTCTGGTTTATTTGTTTTTGAGCTTCCGGCTACAGGTATTCCGCCTGCCAGACCTGGAAGAGCAGGAGGGCAAAGATCAGTTTATCGTGGGTTTCTTTTCGGGAGAAGTGCTCATCCAGGATTTTCCGGACTGCGCCGGGGTCAAAAAAACCTGATTCCCGAAGGCGTTCCCGGCTCAGCATCTCGCAGACATACGGCTTGAGATCAGAGCGGAGCCAGTGGGCTATAGGGCCGACAAATCCCTGTTTTTTATGCCGCAGCACGGCCGGGGGCAGAAGACTGGCCCCGCATTTTTTCAGCAGGTACTTTTTCTGGAAAAACTTCAGCTTCATTTCAGATGGTATGCGAAAGCAGAATTCAAGCAGCTTATGATCCAGAAACGGGACCCGGACTTCCAGCGAATGGGCCATGCTGATGCGGTCAGTAAGGGCCAGAATATCATCTGGCAGGTAGGTATGGATATCCTGGTAAAAAACCCGGTTCAACGGGGAAATATCCCTGGGCCGATGAAAAAATGCCTTCAGGTGTGCCTCGATACGGGAGGGATCGATCTGGCGACGGATATCGGGATGATATAACTGATGGCGCTGGGAGGCGGCCAGAAGCGAGATAAATTGCAGATACCGTGACGAAGCTGGCAGGCCGGATCCTCTGATGAATCTTTTCAGGCGGTTGATGGCAGGATTGCCATTGGCCTGCTCAGGAATCCCCATAGCCAGGGGATGAATTACCCGCTGGCGCATCCAGCGGGGGATATGATCGTACCAGTCCCCCAGTTGAAATCCGAGGTATCTTTCATATCCCCCAAACAGCTCATCGCCGCCCAAGCCCGACAGAGCGACAGTCACCTGGCTCTTGGCCAGCTCGGACACATAGTAGGAAGGAATGGCTGAATCATCGGCCAGAGGCTCATCAAGGGCCTGCACAATCCGGTGGAGAACATCAACGGCCTGGGGCTGGACTTCCTGCTCGTAGTGGCAGGCTTCATAGTGCCGGGCGACCATACGGGCATAAGGGCGCTCGTCGTCAAAGCCGCCTGTTGATCCGCCAAAGCCGATGGTGAAGGTCCGCACCGCTGAGGGAAGATTCCTGGCCATGAGGGCCACCACGCATCCTGAATCCACACCACCGCTTAAGAAAGCACCCAGAGGCACCTCACTCATCAGGTGAATCCGGACCGACTCTTCCATCAGCTCCATTACCCCTTCCAGAAAGTATGATTCCGGTTTGCCGTAATCCGGCGCGATAACCAGATTCCAGTAGGACCGAATGTGCACTCCTCCGGGAGTGACGGTCATGAGATGCCCGGGACACAGCTTATGGATTCCGCTGAAAATAGTCAGCGGAGCTGGAATATAGGACAGGGTAAAATAGGCATCCAGGGCATCAAGATCCACCCTGCGCTGAACCCCTTTGATCTTCAGCAGGGACTTCAGCTCAGAACCAAACAGGATTCCTGCCGCGGTCCGGGTATAGAAGAGCGGTTTGATGCCCAGCCGGTCGCGGGCCAGCAGCAGCTTCCGGTTGCGGATATCCCAGAGGGCAAAGCCAAACATGCCCCGCAAAAAAGCAGGCATCTTTTCGCCATATTCTTCATACAGGTGGACCAGGACTTCCGTATCACTGCCGGTCGAAAACCGGTGCCCTTTTTGTTCCAGGCTCTGCCTGAGATGCCGGTAATTATAAATCTCGCCATTATAGACCACCCTGATGGTCCCATCCTCGTTGGCTATCGGCTGCTGGCCGCCACTTCGGTCGATAATGCTCAGCCGCCTTGAGCCGAATCCGAGATTTTTGTCCAGATAAAAGCCTTCAGCATCCGGACCCCGATGGGCAATGGCATCGCCCATCAGCTTCAAATCCGGAAATTCAACTCCAAGCTCCGGCTGAGAGAAATTATAGATACCAAATATTCCGCACATAGGAATTCAACCCGCCTCGAAAAAAATGTGTATGGATCACCAATACCTTGTCTTATTGCCTATCCTTTTCCAATTGACAGTCACTCTTAATATAGAGCATATTCGGGTAGGGTATATTTAGTAGACTTTTCTGTGAGGGTGGAGGAATTGTCATAAGAAATAATAAAACTCATAGAGTCCCTTAACCACTCCTCTTCAGTGAGGGAATGGGGAAAAGCCTCGTTGTATTGTACGCAGTGAATTTATGATTAAGGAACGTGTTGCCGTGAAAAGACGCGAAAAAATTCCAATCAGAATTTATCTGGAACCTGAACAGGAAAAGATCATCAATCACTTATCGAGGACCAGTGGCAGGTCCAAAGCCGCCATTGTCCGATTGTGTATCTCTCAATTCATAGACAATCTTCTCCCGGAAAAAGATCCGGCTCTGGATATTATAGGCCCCGGAGACGCACAAAAAGGAGATATTTCTCAAAACCACGATGATTATTTAACCTCTTTCAAAAAGTAAGCTCCTGACTCCTGACTCCTGACTTCACTCCCCAAGAAGTCCCTCATACAAATCCAGGGTCTTTCGGCCAACGGCCTCCCAGCTATACTGCTCTAATGCCCTCCGATGCAGTTGCCTGCCCAGGTCATTCACCAGGCCGGGGTTTTGAATGAGCCGCAGCATTGTATCAGCCAGGTCCTGCGGGTTATCTTCCTCTATATAGAGGCCGCTTTCCCCCAGGTATTCCGGAAGCCCCACCTTCCGGGTGGCAATTACCGGCACGGCATTGGCCATGGCCGCAGTCACGGCAGCCCCGGCCTCACTGGTCGTATAGGGTATAACCATACACAGGGCTGTCTGCAATTCTGCAAACAAGGATTCATCACTCCGGTAGTCGAGCCATTTGAACTTATTGCTGATCCCAAGTTCATGGATGAGTTTTTGGCCTTTTTCCTGGCCGTAGCCTTCATTCAACCCATAGATCATGAGCGGCGGTGTTACCCCCTGCGCCCTCAGAATGAGCAGTGCCTTGAGAAAGGCATCGAAGCCCTTGCCAGAAGTCAGATGATGGCCACCGCAAAATGCGATCTGATGCCGGGCAGGAGGTAATGCGCCCGGTTCCATCAGCCTGGATATACCGGCAGGTATATGAGTGCCATGAGGTATGATGTGAACCCTTTCCGAAGTGACACCCAACGCTTCGAGTGCCTTTCCGGCAGCCGCATTCTGGACGACTATGGCATCGGCCTTATGGTAAATCCTGTTTAATTTTATCGTGGAAAATGCTTTTGACCCGACCTTGAGCTGCTTTTGTATGCTGTCGATCTCATGGATACTGATCACCCGCCTGGCCTGAGTTGGATATGACAGAAAAGAGAGCAGCGGAAGAAAGCCGAATGACCCCTGGGTCTGCTGATAATGAAGGATGGCCGGTGATTTTGCCTTTGCAAGGTATCCGAAGCCCTTGAAGGCATCTGCGGCCAGTTCTCCAATGGCCCGAAGGTAGCTGATAGCCAGGGGAGCAGGTTTCCAGTAAAAATCGGGGAATCTTACCTTGTGACAGGGTGAGAAAAACAGCTCAGGATGAAAGGGATCATCACGAAAACACAGGCAGTTGGCTGAAATAACCTCGATCTCCACACCCAGCCCCGTCAGTGCCTGAGCAAGATTATGGGCAAACCTGCCGCAGCTTTTCTCCTTATACCAGCATGAAATTAAGCCAAGCCTGATGGTATCCATCGAGCAAATACCCTCCGGATTATCTTTCTGAGGGACAGGGAGCGGATCTCCTCTGCATGAGGATTCATTACCAGCTCAAGAAGCTGATCCGCCACCCCTTCGGGGGAGGTCACATCGGCCCCCTTCAGTATATCGGCAGGAAACACCTTTAACAGCTCAGTATCCACATAACCTGGACAGAGGCAGGAAACCTCGATATTGTGGGGAGCCAACTCCCGCTGCAGGGATTCGGAAAATCCGATAACCCCGAACTTCGAGGCACAATAGGCGGCCAGGTTGGGAAAGCCGAACCTTCCTGCCTGAGAGGCCACATTGATGATCTGTCCCGCCCCCTGCCGGATCATAACCGGCACAACCTCCCTGGTGCAGAGAAAGACCCCGGTTAAATTGGTTCCCATGACCTTTTCCCAATCGGTCAGGGAAGTCTGGGCCACAGAGCCATATACACATACTCCCGCATTATTGATCAATACATCTATGCGGCCAAACCGGCCGACGACCCTGGTCACCAGTGCCCTGACACTGCCCTCGCTCTGCACGTTCGCGGTAACGGCCAGACAGAAGCCCTGACGGCTTTTGATCCCCTGGCTGACCTCGTGCAGGGCCGCTCCATCGCGGGAGGCCAGAATAACCCTGGCTCCCCTGTCAGCCAAAAGGCAGGCCGCAGCCCGGCCAATACCCCGGCTGGCTCCGGTTATGATGATCACTTTACCGTTGAGGAGCATGGGGATAATCTTCCCTGCGGTCGAGGGAGTGAAGGTTAGTTTGCATATTTGCGAAATGTTGAAGAAGATACTTTGGTGGGTGAGGTGAGCTGCTAACAACTGCCAGGCGGTAGGCGGTACTATGAGGCAGATAGCCTAATTATTCATGAATCTTTTCCAGGTTTTCCAGTCCAAATGCGACCTCACCCGTCAGTTCGTTCACATTCATACAGTATTTTTCCTTCCTTCAAGATTCTCTTCCTGAAATATCCATAAATATCTGCAAAGTCAAGTACGCTCACTGGTCTATGGGCTTCCATAAGGCATTCAGCTACGGCACGGAAGTATTCCTCATCAGGGATCCCCTCAAAGCATATATCTATGTCGGAATCAGCTCTGTAATCACCTCTTGCCAGGGCCCCATACAAAATAATCCTCATAGCCCCATGACGAAGCAAGATCGATTCTATTTGTTCTATATCCCGTAAGATATCAGCAGGAAATTCTTTTTCTGTTAATAGTAATTTCTCCATAGAGGAAACCTCCCATCCTACTACTTATGCTTCTCCCCCCTTCCAGCAACTTACTTTTTAACCGAATGTTTTTATTAATGAGTTGATCGGCATAAGCCGAATATTTAGACTTAAACGAGAACATTGGTATCGAAAAAGTTACCGCTCATAGAGCTCTTCCCGTTTCGAATAGAGAATATCTCCCAGATGGTATCCTTTTTCTATATCTGCAATAAACTCCTCTTCTGATTTATCTCTTTGAGGATATTGCAGTACCAGCATCCCATGTTTATCTTCGATTTCAATTTCCTTATTAATTACTTTTTGTGTTTTTCTCAACCTTTTCAGTCTCCTCCACGGTCTCTTTTTGGCGAAGCCTCGAATTAATAATATCATTTAATAAGGCGAGATCGTATTTAAGGATGTTCTTAAATCTCAATTTCCTTTTAAGGTCTTCTTTTGTATGCTGAAGAGCAAGTTTCCCAAACGCCTCATCGATAAAAGAAACTGAAGCAACTAGGATGTTTTCAAAGTCAATATCAAAAATATTCTCTTCATCCCATTTTTCCCTTAAGACCTTATTCAACTTCTCCCCATCGTCTCTTGATACCGTTCTTTTTTCACATAGTTGTGTTATATGAATCTTCATATTAATATTCCTTAAAATAAGTCGTCTTCTTCTGAAGATAAAAAATAAAATCCTTCTTTATCAGCATTTATTTCTAACTCAATAAGTGTGCCTTGAAGAGGATGCTGCATAGTTTGTTTTTCTTTCCTGCGTTTTTTTTGACCAGTATAGTTCCAAACAGCCTTACCATCTCCTGATAAGATATACATTTTCCCTTCATTAACCTCTATGAATCGGTTGATATGACTTAAGCCATATCCTGCCTGTTTTCCTACGCGGCTCGTAACTCCTTCTTGGGTAGCGAGCTTTATACTTTCGTAACAATTATTCAAGCTTCCATATTGAGGAATTTTTCTTAAAGATGCCAAAATTCCTATTCCAAAGTCTGCAATACAAAGTCTTATTTTCTTTTCTTGTGGATAAGATTGAGCACAAACGTAACAGCCTTCTTTAGACTCACTATGGTCAAACACATTAGTCATCAATTCGTTTAGTGCCAGTTTAAGAGAACATTTAACCCCTTCGGACATGTGAATGAAGTTGCCAAAAACTTCTAATATTTGGTCTATTAACGAATAGTCTAAACTATATATCCTTTTAAGTTGTACATTAGGACTTTCTATTCTGTGATTTATGCTTTTAATTTGGAAAAAATTATTAAAACCGATTCCTGCCAAAAACTCTTTTGTGATTCGCTTCTTGGGTTCTTGATACCTTGCTTCTTTCCCCAAGGATAAACATTCTGAAAGTGTTCCAGCTAATAGAACTATTCCAAAAGGGGTAAGAAATTCTGTTTTTGATAGATCAAAAATGACTCCTTCTTTTTGTGACATTCTTGCCTGATAACATAATCCGAGTAAAGCATTTGAAAATGCGATAGTTTGTAATTTTGGATATTCCAAAAAAGTATATTTGTTATTCATAGAAGGTCATTTGTGACGAAGTGAGCTCGATTCTACCGGTATAATTTGGATATCCGGGAGATTATCCCATAGAGAGTCCTTTGTTTTATGCTCTTGCAAAGCTTCTACCACCATAGGCAAAGGGTCGGGCCATATTTCGGGAAGATCAGCTTCTCCTTTGAGATGCACAGAGAATGCCAATTGTTCACGAGGAGGTGAGAATTGAGCGTTCACTCCCTCTTTATTTCCGCGTGCATCTATTCTCTACCATCCGAAATCGGGTAAATACAAAGCATCACGGCTGAGTCTCTGATAGCAGAAACCAGCAGGTAGAGAATTTGCCCTCAATAATGCTGCAAGAAGATGGCTTTTCGCATAGCATATACCGCATCCAGCCTCTAATACCTCTGAAGATCTCCAGGTAACGGTGGAAATGTCATAATCAGCAATATGCTTGATATCATCTCTTACCCATTCAAAACAAGCCTTAGCTATAGCTTGTTTATTCTCTTTTCCATGAGATAGTATGTGAGCTTGTTCGATTATTTGAGGATGTCTCCAGTTAATTATATCTGTAGATTTAAGGTATTCTTCCACTATTCATAACTTTCTATTTTTATTCACCCATTCATTGCCGGACGTTGCACCTGATCGCTTATTGATTTATCCATTACGGGCACTGTGTTATTATTATATTCCATCCCCTCATTTCCTTGCAACGAGGAGTAACATTTTTCCCACCTCCCCCCTACCCTTCCACCGCTTCCCGGTAAACATCCTCCATGATCCGGGAGATTCTGGCCCAGGAGTATTTTTCTTCAACCAGTTTGCGGGCGTTTTCTCCCAGCCGCACCTGCAATCCCGGATTGCGGAGCACTTCTACCACCCGATGGGCCATATCGTCAGGAGTATCCGCGACCAGAATCTCCTGGCCGTCCCTGGCTTCGATTCCCTCGCAGCCGATGGAGGTTGACACCACAGCCTTGGCCATGGCCATAGCGGATAAAATCTTGAGGCGCGTTCCGCTGCCGATCCGGATGGGAACTGCCATCAGCCCTGCCCTGGCCAGCAGGGGTCGTACATCGCTGACAAATCCCAGCATTCTGGCCCCGGTTTCATCGGCCAGATTCAGGAGCCGCCGGGACGGGTTTTGTCCGATTATCAGGCATTGCACTCCCTCCTCCAGAGCCTGAATTTTGGGCCAGACACTTTCCAGGAAGTACTCTACCCCGTCGGCATTCTGAAAAACATGCATTCCTCCCAGGAGCACAACCGTCTTTTCGGGTGAGATGGATGGTTGGGGCTGAAAATATTCTATGTCCACTCCATTTGGCGCTACCCGGACCGGGACACGGAGCGGAGAGGCTTTCTCCAGCCATTGTCTATCCACATCGGAAACCACCACATGAAGACGGGTTTTCATCTCCATCTTGTAGAGAAAGTGCTGCCATTTTAGAGCCTGCCGGGAGAAAAACCACCTTTTCGCGAAATTTGGCTCCACCTCAGCCCGGCGCTCCATAAGCAGCCATTCCAGATCATGATGAACAGCAATCGCCGGAGGGTCACTTGTGCCTTTGGCATAAACAATCAGGTTAGGCATGTCACAGTGAACGAGATGAATCCGGTCTCTGTGCAAAATCCTCTCCAAAGCTTTCCAGGCTGGCGGATGGAGATACTTGCGGACCACGAAGGGATCAGGGGAAAAAAGGCTGCGCATCAGGGAAAGCCCCAGATTCAGCCGGGAAACATCTTCGGGGAGAACAAACGGGTAAACCCCGGCACAAAACCTGCCAAGCACCTCTGCCGACTTCCAGTCATCAGGCTTTTTCACAAAGCCGATCAGATGGATGCGGTGCTTTTCGGCCAGATGCTTCAGCAGGTAGTACGTCCTCTGCGAATGCCCATCCACCGGAGGATAGGGAATAATGGTCGAAAGGAATACGATATTCATCGGGGCGGAATTTATGATTTTATGATGAGGCATAACGATATTGCCTTGTCGGTGATATTGACATGAGGTTGATAATTGATGGTTGAAAGGATGATAATTGATAATTGTAATTAGGATACAATATGGCTATAATAATTTATGGATATAAATCGGTAACAAACGGTAGTATATGTATGAGTAAAATGATAATACTGAAAAATGAATGACTAAGAAAGCAGAGGGTGACCTGTGACCATAAAAGAACATCTCGTAAATGAACTCGATAGGCTTGATGACAAGCAATTACTCGAAGTTGAAGAATTTATTTTATTCTTGAAGTTCCGTTCTCGGCTTGTGCCCTCTCAAGTCTATGATGATAAGCAAATTGCTCAACTCTACGGAGAATTTGCTGAAGAAGACCGCCTGCTTGCAGAAGAATCTATGCAAGACTATCTAACTGACCTATTAAGGGAAGATCAGCAGTGACCACAGTGAAGCGCGGAGAAATATGGCTTGCTGATTTGAATCCGACTCGTGGATCAGAGCAAGCAGGAATTCGTCCTGTGCTCATCTTTCAGAATGACTTGTTGAATAGGTATACTGTCACGGTTCTAACAATTCCCTTGACCACAAATTTATGACGGGCGTCACTTCCTTCCTGTGTAATGATTTCCCGGGAGGAGGGAGGACTTACAACTGATTCAGTTGCTCTTTGCCATCAGTTGCGCGTTTTGGATAAAACGCGGCTACACCATAAGATCGGGACCGTAAAGCAGCAAACTCTAACTATGGTTGAAAGCAAGATGCTGTTCACCATGGGTATACTATGAAAGAATGGATTAAGCGACCAACGGAACCTGAGAAAGTTTTTGATATTACATCAGATCCTATTTATCTGCTCTCTACCGGACACTTTTGAGGTAACAACCGCGAATGAACGCGAATGAACGCGAACTGAACAAAGAGGACTCGATAATGAAGGCAAATCAGAAGAATTTATTAGCGTCTATTCGTGTGCATTCGCGGTTGATTACAGGAATTGAAAAAAGTGTCCGGTAGCGAATTTATCTGATGGAAGGATATGAATCCGACGCTCCAGCGGACTTATCTGCCAATCTTGATCACTACCTTTATGGAGAAGATCATCCAAAAGGGAATTGA
This sequence comes from bacterium, assembly GCA_040755755.1. Taxonomy (NCBI): domain Bacteria; species bacterium. Next base: position 46,042 of record JBFLZW010000024.1, read on the forward strand.
TGGCGGTTACTACACTCCTGAAGTAATGGCAAGCATTTACCCGAATATCCAGAGCCACCGCACTCTTTTATGCCGGTCTTTGGTGGTTTCAACTCCCAGCAGCCCGCCCAGAATAGCCCAATACGATCCTTTCCCCTTTGCCGATTTAGCGGAGTACAGGGGATTCAGCTCAAAAATGGAGAATTTATCCGTTCTGACCCTTCTGATCAGCCTCCAGAGAAACCTGAATTCCCAGCTATCCTCACCTGTTCGCTCATACGAGATCATTGCCCATGAGGAGCCGGTCTTCCGGGTATATTCTCCCTGATTTCGGTAGGAGAACAAAGGCCAGAGCAGGGTCAAGCGGAAAGCATCTTCTCTCTCGTTGCGGTCGTAGCTGTAGAGAGGAAAGATCGCATGCTGTCTTCGCCCTGGTCGCTGATGATACCTGATAAGGCTGACTTCCGGCGGATAAAGCCACAGTAAAGCTATATCCTTGTCCCGTCCTCTTTGCGCCCGGCCATAGAATGGCCACAGGTAGTATTCCCTGTCCACCCCTTTCTTCCGGCTGAAGTAGTAGGGCGGCAGCAGAGCCACAGAACCCATCGTAAGCTGCTCATCCGGGTTGTATCGGTGATAGTAAAACGGAAACAGCCAGGTGCGCCCTTCATCGCCATCCCGAATATTGCTGAAGAAGGGAAAGATGATATCCTGCCGGGACAATCCGCGGCTGCGGTCCCGAGTGTCCATGAATATGAAGGGGGCAAGGACGAACCGCCTGATATACCAGTTTCCCCTGCTGTGGACCCCATAGAAGGGAATAATATGGGTTAAGGTGTACTCTCTGTAGTGGACAGACGAATACAGGGGAAAAATCATGATCAGCCCGTAATCTTCAGCGCAGATTCGACAGAAGAATGGCAGTATCCTGATAGAGAAGGTTTTCGGCGACGTTTTCTCTCCCCTCCGGTACTTTCCCCGGGAAGAAAAACAATCCGTAAGGTCTGACTGGCTTTGGATATCTTCCGTTTGGTAATAAACAGAATACAGGGACGAAAAGGTCACCTCTCCACTCGGATACCTTGAAGAGCCGGGCAGGACTGCCTCGATCCCCATGTCCTCTCTCTCATCGGCAAGGGAAACCGTTATCAAGGTGCTCAGGTAACAGGCATGATACTTTCTCCTCATCGAGAAAGGTGTAACCAGCCGCAGGTATTTGCCCGATGGTTCACGGTTAGAGCCAGGGTGAAAAACCAGCCAGCGGGGGAAAGCTCCCGCTGCCTGATAGGGGTGCAAGTCTTTTCCATTCCGGGAAGTCGGAAAAACAACGCCGTGCTGCCGGTTTTCAGACTTTCCATACCACCCATTCTCCTGCAGATCACTTTCCGGGGAAAAGAGCAGAGAACGCACATGGGAGCGGGTTTTCTCATTATCTTTCTTATGATCTCTCTCATAAGGGAAATACAGCCGCAGGGTATCGGTTTTAGCCGGGTCTTGAGCCTCCCGGTAGAGGATGAGAGGCCATGCAGATATCGGCGGCCATGAATTCTCCTGGGCTTTTGCAGGCTGCACAGGACAGAGAGAGCATACCGATGATGACATGAGCGCAATAGACACCAACATATTGGATAACAACACCTTCATGATATTTCTCAGGGAAAATCAGTCGAGGAGGTCTTGAAATCCACTCACGTCATTCGTCTATGTCCCTTCTATGGCCAATCCTTAAAACCACTATATCTTCACCCTCAATGTCAAATATAACCCTATAGTCTCCTACCCTAAGCCTGAACGTTCCTATTTTGGGATTGATTAACTTACGAGCAAATTTAAAAGGCTCAGCAGCACATTCTTTGAGTTTCCTGGCAATTCGCTCTTGAATGTCTATCTCAATGCCCTTCAAGTCCTTCAAAGCTCTCTGGGTAAGATATATCTTATACATCAAATAAATCCTCGATCCGCTTTACCCGACCCTGTCGATAATCTTCCCTTGCCTCTTCAATTGATTGCAAGTAGCTCTTACTCGAAAGTGCCAGGATGTCTTCAATATATTCTTCCATCGTCTCTTTAATTGTAGTTGATATCAAGTCTCTGAGCTCTTGAATAGTTAAGTCTTTTATCTTTGTTTCCATGAATAGGGGCACCTCATAATTTCCTTATTTCCTGCTTATTGAATCTTACTTTGATATTTTAGCCTAATCGGGTTTATCTTACAACAAGCAAATCCCATAAGTTCAGGGCAATTCGTAAAGTTAACAGCTGTAACAGGACCAGAGTATAGTCTATAATGGTTATGACCAATAATGCTTAGGGAGAAAAAAATGACCAATACCGAATACGGGCCGGTTCCGGAAGCTCTGCGGGGAGACGTCAACCGGGCTGTCAGTATCCTGAAAAACGGAGGGTGTTCCGAGATATTCATTTTCGGTTCTGCGGTATCAGGAAAGATCAGACCTGAATCAGACATCGACCTGGCTGTCCGGGGATGTTCCCAGGGCCTTTTTTTTCACCTATTGGGCAAACTTCTTCTGGAGTTGGATCAGCCCGCTGATCAACCTGGATACTCAAGATGCTTTCACTCAGTACCTGCAAAAGGAAGAAGAGCTTTTCCGGATCGGTTGAGAAGATCATTGCTCAAATACGTTATAAAACCGAAAGTGGTAACCTGCCTGATAACTCAAGGAGGAAGTAATGACTCAAACAGAAATCCTGGAAGAGCTCAAGAAGCTCACACCCCCAGAGCGTCTCACTATTATTGAAGCCGCCTTACATCTGATCCGTGAAGATCTTCTGTACGCAGAGCCCCCCCGACCCAGCCAGAGAGGAAACGACAATTGTCCGCAGCGGCTGAAGCGTTACTGCCGGACTATTCAGCAGATAAGGAATTAACTATTTTCACGAATCTCGACCATGAGGATTTTCATGGATATGAGGAGAAATCCGGCTCATTAATTTGGATCCGGCTTTTTCCCCAGGCACTCCCCGTATACCTCCTGTATCTTTTTAATCCATCCATCCACGGCAAAGCGTGCCCGAATCTTTTTCCGGGCTGCACTTCCAAGCTTTCCGGCCAGAAGCGGATCGGTCAGCACCCGCGCAAGACTTTCAGCCATCCCGGCCATATCCCCCGGATTGACCAGCAGGCCATCTATGCCCTGCTCCAGCAGGGCACCCACTCCACCCACCCGCATTGAAACTACCGGCAGGCCAAAGGCCATAGCCTCAAGGAGGGCCAGAGGCGTCCCTTCCGTGCGGGAGGTAATGGCCAGCACATCGAGAGCCTGGTAAATGCTGCCCATGTCGGCCTGAAATCCGAGAAAACAGACCTGCCGGGCAATGCCCAGCTCTCCGGCCTGCCTCTCAAGATATGGCCTCAGCGGTCCCTCCCCCACTATCCAGCACACAAGCTTAGGCAGGCGGGGAATAAGCAGACTCACAACGGTCAATAAATCAGCCGGATTTTTTTCCGGGCTCAGGCGGCCCACAAAGCCAATCACCAGAGCATCCGGATCACAGCCAAACTGCCTCCTGGTGTGCTGCCGCCCGGCAGCCACCACCCTGCCTGCTGCCAGAGGAGAAGCCCGATCTTCCTCCCCTAGCGGAATCCTGACCGCATTTTGCAATACCCTGATTTTGCCGGGCTTGATGCCCCTCTGCCTGATGAGGCGATCCTTGATCTCTTCCGAGACTGCGATGATGGCATCAAAAAAGGGCAGTATCCGGCGCTGAATTCCCTCATATCCCTGCACCTTGCGGTCGGTGGCTGTCCATCCATGCAGGGTGGTGATTACCGGAATCCTGGCTGCCCGTGCACACAGCAGCCCCACGATATCGGAGCGGTAGCCGTGAGTGTGAAGAAGGTGAATCCGCTCCGCCTTCAGGTAGCGGAAAAGCTGAGCCAGATTAGCCCAGTCAAAGGTAAAGCGCATGGGAAAGACGATATGCGGATACCTGTGGTCCCTCACCTGCCGCAAAAAAACATTGTCCGGCCTTCTGACCCAGATGAATATGCCCAGGGATGAGGTAAAATGGCTTTCCTCCTCCCCTCCCCTTCCTATCGACTCCTGGATTGACAGGACCACCCGTTCAGCACCGCCCAGGGTGGCGGGAGCGATCAGTTGCAGAACCCTGATCTGCCCCTCCCCGCTGTCCTTCTTCTCCACCCTTCCTCCTCGAATTTCCCCCCTACTCCCAGACCCCTTGCAGGGAGTCATGAGGCCGAAGGGTAAGGGAGCGCTGTTTGACTATCCGTCTCAGGCTGTCTGCAAAAAACACCAGCGGAGGCAGGGGGTCGGTCAGGCACAGGTCATCGAAATGGCTGTCAGCTTTCCCGATCCGGCCATAGGTTTTCAAGGCATTGATCTTCTGTCCAGGCTGCCGGAAAGCCTCCCAGAAGGCCCGCAATTCCCCCCAGAACCAGCGGGACTGAATGCCCGTGGGGTGATCAAGGACCGGGTCCGTATCCCCATAGGCTGCTATCTGGTACATCAGGCAGGGAAAATCCACACCGGAAATCACCGCCAGGTGGGTAGCACTCCAAAAGCGCGGATTAACGTCCAGAAGATACGGCACTCCGGACCCCTCGTGCACGGCAAAGTCTGCCTGACAGACACCATGCCATTCCAGGGCTTCGAGGAGCCTCTGCAGGCAGGTTTCGGCATCCTTGTGCCGGTCACTGACCCGCAGGGTAGCCACTCCTCCCCGCAAGGGGTAATTTCTCACCTGCCGGTAGGTGAACCGTGCCCGCATCTTTCCCCGGCAAAACAGCATGGCAACACAGTAGATCGATCCCGGTATATGCTCCTGTACCAGGAAGCGGTCCCGCGAAAGCCCATAGGGAAGATCAGCCTGCGTCCACCGTCTCAACAGTTCCCCGGAGGATGCAACCTGAGTTATTCCCCAGGCACCTCCGCCCTGCCGCGGCTTCAGCCAGAGCGGATATGTGATTTCCTTCAGCCAGGGGTAATGAGAAGGCTGGCCGGTGAGAAAAGCGGTGCGGGGGGCAGGTATTCCCAGTTTACTGGCCAGTTCATACAGTCGCTGCTTATCGTGAACCATGAGGATCTTTTCATATTCGGGAATGACCAGATGAAAATGGGGTTTGAACCTGGCCTGATGCCGGGCGATCAGGAAAGTCTCCTCGTAAATCGGCAGCAGAAAGCGGCATCCTTCCCTCCGGCCATTCTCGATCAGAGAGGCAATACACTCCTCCGGCTTGCGAAACGGCGAAGGATAACGAAAATGCCCCCTGGAATACCGGGAGGAAAAACACATGGCCCAGGGGATGAAATCAGCCGTACAGACAGGGATACCCCGGCAGCCAAGACTCCTCAGGGCTGCATAAGCGATCCGGTTTTGGGCATTGGTGATCAGAACGCGCATTGTAAAAAAAGTGGTCAGTGGTCAGTAAAGACAGTAGCAGGTGATCAGTGCCGATAACTTACAAAACATCCATACCGATCATATACTCATGGGTTTCCCGGTGCCGCAGGACGCTGGTCGTGCCATCATGCACGGCCACCACTGCAGCCCGCGGGAAGGAGAAGTTGGTTGAAAACTGGGTAAAATAGGCACCCGCATCCATAATTGCCAGAATATCCCCGGCCTGGAGGAAGGGAAGATGAATGCTCCGAAAGACCCAGTCCCCGGGTGAGCACAACCGGCCAACCACAAAATATTCCTGCCGGACCGGGTCGTTCAGTTTATTGGCCACAAAAGCGGTATGATATTCATGGTCCAGGGGGTAAGTGGTCGTAAACCTTCCGCCGTCGGTAATGGCAAATACCCTGCCCTTCTTCCCCCGCTGCTTGATTCCGTTGACCATCAGAAGCAGCACCTGGGCATCACTGGTAATGATCCTTCCCGGCTCCAGGCAAAGGACCGGGGGATCGAGCCCAAAGCGCTCACAACCCTTGACGAGCTCTGCCAGAATTTGCCTGGCCATATCCTCGATCGGCTGGCACTCTCCGTCCTGCGGCGGTCTCAAAGGGCGGTTCCATAAGCGGTAGCGCAGGGCTTCCCAATGGGAGAGCCCCTTGACTGTCGGCACCCCGAAGCCTCCTCCAAGATCGATGGATCGGATCACGATACCATGACTTTGCCTGATTTTTGCGGCAAACCGCAGCAGGTCGAGGCAGGCCCGGATATGTCCCCCCGCTCCTGTGGCCCGGGTGGTGATATGACACATCAGGCCGGTGCAGGCCAGGTGCGGGGAGCGGCTGATAAAATCTATGGCCTGATCAGCCTGGCCGTCCTCGATTCCCAGGCCGAATTGGGAATTCCAGCCAACCCGAGGGCAAATCCGGATTCCGATTTCACACCCCGAGCCAAGCTCTTTGGCCACAGCTTCAATCTGTTTCAGTTCCTCAAGGGAGTCCGCGTTGATCCTCACGCCGAACCGAAGAGCCAGCTTTATGCTTTCCGGGGATTTGTTCAGCCCGTTGTAGATAATACGGCCGGGATCAACTCCCATTCGCAGGGCCAGCCACAATTCATAGGGAGAAATGACCTCGGCCCCCAGCCCTTCTTCCCCCTCCCCTCCCCGGTGCAGGAGTTTCAGCACCCCGGGGATGCCATTCGATTTGTATGAATAGCAGATGTGCACCCCCGGCTCATATCCGGCGAAGGCCTCTTTGAAGCGCCTGATGTTGCTCTTGAGCCTTTTCTCATGAACGACGTGAAGGGGAGTGCCGAATTCCCCGGCCAGATCCAGACAGTTTACGCCGTCAATCAGAAGCACGCCCTGCCGGTTCGTCAGCCCCCAGTCCTCAACCCGCGGCCCTTTCGATGGGTTCATCTCTGTGCTCTCCTTCCCGGTTCCCCGCCTGGCGGCGGAGAATGCCTGAAACAGCCAGAAAGAGGTAGGGGAAGACCGAATAGGCCTGCGAGAGAAAGAAGCCGCAGACCAGGAAGCCGGTCAATCCCAGGGAAAACATCTCGGAAAGATGCTGGATGTCAATATCAGAGGCTGCCAGGGCACGGCACTTGGTTTCCCGGAAATTCCGCAGGCTCAAGGAGATCAGGAACAGGAAAACCAGAAAGCCTCCGATACCTGTCTCTGTTCCGACCTGGAGAAAGCTGTTGTGGGCTACCTTCCAGGACCGGTCATATACGTTGCCGAGCCTGCCGAATTTTCCCCGGTCCAGGGCCCGTCCATAGGCGGTGGAAAAACAGTCCACTCCCACTCCCAGCCAGGGATGTTCAGCGAACATCTTCAATCCTCTCCCCCAGATCACTTCTCTCATGGAGCCGCGGTCTTCGCGGGAGAAAATAGTCTGGATGCGCTTCCAGTACTGGCTGCTGGCCAGACCGGCCAGGGTAAGGGTCAGAAGAAGGATAATCACTCCCCTGGCCCATTTTTGCCCGCTCCGTTTGTCCTTCGAGGGATTGCCGACCATAAAGGCCAGGATAATGGCCACCAGGCCAAGGAACCCTCCCCGCGACTGGGTGAGCAGAAAGGCGGACAGCACAATGGCGCCGGCCCCGGCCAGAACCGCCTTCTGAACGCTCCCTCCCTCGAGAAAAAAGTACAGGAGGAAGGGAAAGGATATGACCAGGACCATAGCCAGATCATTGGGATCATACATGGTGCCGACACTGATCCGCTCGGTCTGGGCCCTCAGTTGTATGCTGGCCAGAGAGATCATGACCGCGCTCAGGACAATCACCCAGGCAAGCTTGCGGATATCCCTGGGCGTGATCAGAATCCGGCAGAGGATCAGGAAATAGATGACCAGCTTGAAAAAGTCCTCCTTCAAAAATTCCAGACTCTGCCGCGGATAGACGCCAAACAGGCCGGATGCGGCCATGAGAAAAACAAGGACCAGAAAGGCTAAAACTTCCGGCGTCTTGAAAATATTCCGGTTGACCTTCTTTTTAATGTTCAATACATAGAGCACAAGAGTAAGGAGGGCCGCGATCTTCCCCGGATGCAGATGAAACAGAAGATCGGGGAAGATATCCTGAGGCCGGCCGATCATAACCAGGGTCCAGAGGTAGAAAGAGAGCATCATCAGGGCTTTTGGGATCCCCGGAAAAATCCAGACCGCACCAGGCAGGGTAAAAGACCCAGCAGCCAGCGCCGGTTTTCCCCTGTCCTGGCCAGGAAACTCAGCCGCCGAAACACTCCCGCCAACCCCTCTTCCCAGTAAATGACCTTCAGGAAGGCCCATTGGATACCTAATGTATGCCAGCAGGCATTCGCCCAGAACCGGTCCAGAAGGTCGAACCGGCCAAGGGGCAGGGAAATCGCCCGAAGATAGTGCAGGAATTCCTGCCGGTCTTCGCCGGTGAAGGGCACAGGCTGATGGCAACGATTGATCCGTACCGGCAAAACTTCAGCCTCCCGGACGTTGTGCCGGCCGCAACGAAGACGCAGGATAAAGCTTCGATCCATGTGAGGGCGCTCAGCGGCATAGCTGTTCCCCCAGACCGGGAAAACGAAGCTTCCCAGGCTGTAGGCGATCAGCCCCTGACGGTAGCGCTCTATCCCCTGCGGCACATGCGGATGATGCGCAAGGACCAGGTCCGCCCCGGCATCGATGAGCTGCCGTGAAAGCCGGACCCGCCAGGGAGCGGGGTAAGCCACAAATTCAAGGTCTGCATGCAGGGAGATAACCACGATATCGACCTGCTGACGCAGGGAATCGATATCCTCAAGGAGGTATTTTTTCCTGATCGGGGCCACTCCGGGACGATTGGGCTGTGCAGATTGTCCGGTATCATCGGCATAGGCCAGGAAGCCGATCCGCTTTCTCCGCACGGTCAGGATGGCCGGTTTTCTGGCTTCGGCCAGATTCCCCCCGCACCCTGCGGTCATAATTCCCTGACCTTTCAGAAAGCTCAGGGTATCCCGGCAGGCCGGGGCACCAAAATCCATGATATGGTTATTGGCTGTACTGAGCACGCGAAATCCTGTCCGTCCCAGGCCCTCGCCGTAGGAAGCGGGGGCCTTGAAGTCGAGATGGTTCGCCTTGAGGGGCGTTTTTTCATCATGCAGGACCATCTCCAGATTGCCAAAAACCAGATCCGCACTGCGCAGGATCGGACCACAGGGGGCAAAAGGGAAATCTGTTCCAAACCGCTGGATGGAATCCCGCACCCCCATCCCCAGGCAAATATCCCCTACAGCCACAAGACTGATTGAATCAGAATCCCTTCCCACAGGTGATTATAACAGAACCAACTCTCTAATCCACAAACGTACGAAAGAAATATTCCACGGTAACAATGGCTTCGACCAGATGGAAATAATTCCTTCCTGAATCGAGGCAGTTGACAAGGTTTTCAATCCCCTGCCGGGAGACCGTGCCCCGGTTCATGGTCCGGCTGTCCCGGAGGATGTCCATGAAGAATCGCCGGAAAGCAGGGTCCTTGCGAAACCGTCGGTCAGGATTTATGTCCGGATTGCCCCATTCCATTTGTCCTCTGGTCAGGCGATTGAGATAATAACCAGACTCTTTGACCAGGTCCCGCAAGCATGACATGCTACTTTGAAAGCGGTCCAGGGGCAAACCCGTCTTGCTCCAGGGGATTTTAGCCAGGCTGGGGAAGTAGCGCAGAAAAATCTGCCGGTACAGATGGCTCTGATAGCGGTATCGGGAAGGAAGGCGCAGGCAGAAATCGAACACGTCATAGTCCATGTACGGAAAGGCGCTTTCAATGTAATTACGGGCTACCCAGGAATTACCGATAGTATATCTTCTGGCCCGGTTAACAAAGCAAAAGTATTGCAGCCAGTTCTCAACAGGCTCACGGCCTCGCTCCTCGCTCATCCTGCGGATATTTTCATCCGTAACCTGCATAAGAGAGCGGGCAAATTCGGGCGTAAAAAACTGCCGGGCAAGTTCCGGCTGAAGGCCGGAATAAATCGTACGGATGAGCCTGCACCGCTCTTCGGAAGGGGGTTTGGGGCCGAGAATCGAAAATGTCGAGCCCAGTTGGGCATCAAAGCAGTAGCCATCGAGAAGGATGTTCGCCTTTCCTTCCCTGGCTGCACGCTTGGCCATCTCCAGAAGCCAGCTCTGGTGGCAGGAAAAATGGCTGTCATTCAGGATAAGAACCTCCGGGATCAGGGTGGTGACATCCTGGGAAAGGAGGTCAACAAAGTGCCATTCCCCGCTCAGGAAGCCGCAAACCCGCTGAGCAACCTGAGTTTCCAGATACCGCGGATTGCTTCCGGCATGGAAGAAATTGACTCTTCTTTTATTCTGTGAGGATATGGTTCCCAGGAGGCGGGAATCGAGCCCTCCGCTCAAGGGAATACCAACCTGAAAACCAGGTTTCCATTGGTTTTCGACCGCTTTCCTGATCAGTGAATAGCCCTCCTCGATCAGTGCATCCAGCCCCGGATCCTTCTCCTGATTCTGGTACGGATAGTTCCAATAGCGCTCCCGGATGCAGCCGGTTTCACTCACCTCCATAACTGTGGCATAGGGAAGGAGATTGATATCCGAAAGAAAGGTCTTGTCTTCAGTGATAAACTGGAAATTATAAAAGTCACACAATGCACTCTGGTTGATCCTCCTTGCGCCATCCATCACCGGTACAAGAGCCTTCAATTCCGAAGCAAAGGTAAACTGTTCCGCTGTATCCTTGCAGTAGAGCGGCAGGAGACCATAGCGGTCATTGGCCAGCAGAAGGGAGTGGTTAATCGTATCGTAGATTACCACGGTAAACACTCCCTTCAATAACCGGGCAAATCCCCTGCCCCGGTCAAGGAAAAGGTTCATGATCAACTCGGCCTCGGAATTCCGGGTAAATAGGTACCCCCGCTCTTTCAGCTCCTGGACCAGGGAGTGGTATTCATAAATCTGTCCGTCAAAGAAAAGGATATAGCGGTTATCCGGGCTGGTAACCGGCTGGGGAGAGGGGTCCAGAGTGCCCAGAGTCAGACGGCCTGCCGCAAAGCGGCCGAGACTGTGCGAATCACTGATCCGGCTGAATGCGCGCTGCATATGGCTCCTCATCCTGGCCAGCAATTCTTCCGATTTTTCCGGAGTAAAGGATTTTTTCCGATAAAAACCGTATAGTCCCGGCATAAGCTCAATCTCTCCTTATAAATTCCCACATCTCTTCAAGCAGGGACCGGTTGGCCATCCACAGGAAAGCCAGATAGCCGAAGGCTCCGAAAAAGCAGGTCAAAAAGAACCGGAACCAGGGCCCCAGAGCCGATAAAAACCACAGCCGCAAGCCGAAAATCAGCAGCACCATGAGCAGGCTTCCCTCGATCACAGGAACGAGATTCAGCCAGTACTCTCTCAGCGAAATCCGGATGATGCGGATAGAATTCCAGGTTAAGACCAGAAACAAAAAGGGGTAGACAATCAGCCAGGCCAGGGAGATTCCCTGAATGCCATATCCTGCTCCAAGCCAGAATGCTGGCGGGAGAATCAGAGCACACAGAAGCGAGTTGAACAGGGCAATGCCGGGCCTGCCCAGGGCATTCGTCAGCGGCGCACCGAGCACAGCCAGAGAACGCAGCACGGACATAAGGCAGAGAACCTTCAAAGGACCGATCGCTGCGGCCCATTTTCTGGTCAAAACCAGCAGAATGAGGTCTTCGGCCACCAGGAAAAGCCCCAGAAAGAGGGGAAAGACAATCAGAGCCACCAGACGACTGGTTTTCAAATAATAGTGCCGGACTTTTTCCTCCTCCTGCTGGACCTGGGAAAAGGTGGGATAAGCGATCTGCGGAATCATCGAAACCACCTTCTCCAGGGGGAGAGAGGCCATTTCAAAGGCCAGGGTATAGTTGCCCAGGGCCTCTTTGCCCAGCACACGGCCGGCAATGATGAAATCGGAATTGGAATAGGCGTACCACAGGATCCGGGAAAGCATGATCTGTGTGCCAAAATTCAGCAGGCCGCGACTGTCCCCGGTGAAGGGGTTAGAGAGTTTCGGTGTCCACTGCCGGTAATAATAAATCAGGCCGAGCATGATGAGCGGAGTGGCCAGGCTGCTGTAAACCAGAGCCCGGACTTTCCACCCGGCCAGAACCAGGGACAGGCAGATCAGGCTGTGTCCTACTCCGGAGGCAAGCTCTGCCTTGGATCGCTGATCAAAGGCCAGTTCCCTGGTCATCAGATTATAGGGCACGCCGTAAAGGGCAACCAGGATCAGATTGAGCCCTAAGACCCTGATCATGCCCGCCAGGTTTTCCTCACGGAAAAACCTGGCCAGAAGGGGGGAAAGAACAATGGTTACCCCGTACAGGCCCAGGTTGATTGACAGCATGAGCCAAAAGCTGCGGTCGATATCCTCCTGAGTCAGATCCTGCTTCTGAATGATAGCCGCATCCAGCCCCACCCCCTCGAACAGGGTTAAAAAGGAAATAACCAGATTGGCCATGCCATAGAGACCGAAATCAGCCGGTTCCAGAAGCCGGGTAATGGCCATGGTCATGCCCAGGGTCAGGAGTTGTCCGAGCAGCCGTGTTCCCGCCAGCCAGGTGGCAGCCACCCGGACCTTCTGCCTGACCGAAACCTCCGCTGCACCGTTCTCTTCCAGAAGGCTGCTCATACATGCCGGGAAGAAAGCAAAGGCAAAAGCATTTGTATTTCCCGCTTCACTTCATCACTCCCGCGCAGACTCTCAGCAGGCCCGGTCCAAAATGGCAGCCAGTTGCCCGGTCAATCGCCGCTTATTGAATTTTTCCAGGTATTCCGGATGCGGGTCAGTCGGCCAGTCCCCCTTCTCCCATCTGGTGTAAGCAGTATGGATAGCTTCAGCCACCTTTGCCGGCCCATCGCCGGTAAACAGGAGGTAGAAGTTCGACGAATAGTTACTGACCAGTTGAGCCACCTCCTGCGTGGAGTCAAGGGAAAGGATAGGCTTTCCGATCGCCAGGGCTTCGTACAGCTTGGCGCTGATCATATTTCCTCTGGAGCGCAGTAAAAACAGGGAGGAATCGGAAATATGCTGAAGGGCTTTTCGGCGGTTCGTATGCCCGCAGTGATGAACTACCCCGTGCAGGCAATATTTGTCCCTCATGCTTTGGAACCACTCCCTGTTATCGCCAAAATAGGAGAAGCTGATCCTCTGCCGGGGAATTTTGCCTTCGGCCAAAACCTGCTGCAATCCCTGGAAAAAGATATCCGATCCCGGCAGGGTCGGATAGAAGTTGCCGGTATAGATAATGGAAAACCGGGAGTCTGCTGGAGACGATGGGGCTGCCGTGGGCAGCAGTTCGTCAAAAAAACCGTTGTAAATGACCGAACACTTGCCCTGAAGTGCGGGATAGAGTGAAAGATATTTATCCAAAGTCCTCTGGCTGGTCACCAGCAGCCAGTCCGCCTGATGGACGACCATCTTCTCAAGCCTTCGGATAATTTTCCAATACAGACTGCATCCATTTGGCTCATTTGTCCCCATAGCCTCCTGGGAGACAGGGTCCCGAAAATCCAGGATCAGAAACTTGCCGGTCAGCCATTTCAGCATTATGCCGGTCAGGGTGGAGCTGAAAGGTTTGGCGGAAACATAAATAATTTCGATCCCGTATTTGCGGATGAGCCGGTAGGCCGCCCACCAGGAAAGGGGGATCCAGCCCACAAAGATGTCAGGTAAGAAGAGGATATCAGCCGGATTATGGATGTGGTCATAGCCGAAAAAGCTCAGCACCCGGTTCATGAATCCGTTGAGCAGCCCATTGATCCTGGCCAGGTTTACCAGCGAGCGGGTATAAACAATCCCGACATGAGCGGGATGAGGCTCCTTTCCCAGCAGGCAGTAAGCCGGATCAGGATTTTTCACCGAGACCACGTAAGGCTGCCAGCCATATTCCGGCAGGTAACGGGAAAACCCCAGGGCACGCAAAGACCCTACATCCAGAAGGGGTGGATAATAGTAAGAGATCATGAGAATCCGCTTCATCGCACAGAACCTGTCATGGGACGGGGAGAGTCAGGTAATGGCTGAGGTCCCGCACAAAATACGGCAAAGAATCCGGCGGGGGAATCCGGTTCAGGGAAAATACGTCCCACTTTTCCGGGTATATGCAGCCCAGTTGAGCTGTACAGGCATACTGGAAGCCAACTTTGCGCACCAGGGCCTTGATCCGGGTATCATAATGCTCCCTCCGCCCGATCGGATAGGCAAACCCTTCCACCGGACGGCCCAGGTAGTGTTCGATAGTATTCTTGGAAACTCCCAGCTCTTCTTCAACCTTTTGGGAAGAAAGATGCACCATATTCGGGTGACTGACCGTATGCGAGCCAAAGTCAAGGTTATGGCGGCTCATCTCCTGGACCTGCTCCCAGGTCAGGGGAGCATAATCATCGGTCGGAGGATGGCTGTCAAATTCCCGTCCTAAAAGATCTACCCATTCATCCGGACACATATTCTGTCGCCTCCAGATATAGGATATCAGCGATTCCACCATCTCAGGGTGGCCGCAGGGATCAGCCGAAAACCACGTGCGGTAAAACTTTGGAGGAAGAAGCCCGTTTTTTTCCAGAACCCACGGTAATTTGGGATTTTGCCGGATCATGGCCCGCAACTGATCCCACCAGAACCGCCTGCCGGTGCTGATATACCCGGTGGCCAGGAAAATGGTCGCCGGAATGCGGTATTTTTTTAAAATCGGGTAGGCATTGAGGTAATTATCTGCATATCCATCATCAAAGGTGACCACCACGGATCTGGGAGGGATAAGAAGCCGGGCATTGAGACTTTTGACCAGAAAAGGAAGAGAAACCGGAGTCATATGCTCACTGAGAAATTGCATCTGCTTTTCAAAATTCCACCGGCTGATTCCTCCATCCTGACTATTGCGATGTCCTCCTTCAGCCTCCTGGTTGCCAATCCGGTGATACATCAGAATCAGGCAGCGATTGTCCCTGCCCCTTTTCCGTAAGAGCCAGGAATAGTAACCGCAGCGAAACAGGATGGGCACAACAAAGCGCTTGGTTCTGTATTTGATTTTATGGATAGCATTCATTACCGAGGATTATAAGTTACCGGACAGGAAAGAATATTGAGTTTTTAATCTTTTGATAATCGGGCGAATATATCGGTAAAGTATAGAGTAGGTGAGCGACTTCAAACCCATCGGATAGAGCTCAAGAGTACAAAAATCTTCCCGATGATTAGAAAACTCCTCCTTCCATCGAGCATCGGAACCAAGGAATTCCAGCCTGTCTGCTTCCTTACCGTGAAAAAGCGAGTCGAGAACCATGGCGAACAGGACCAGCCCCGGGGCATACTCGCGGCAGTCGAGCCGGTAAGAGGTTTTCAGGGCGTAGTATTTGCGGTCTGACAGAATTCCCAAAACAAACGATACGGGCTGATCGTTAAAATACAGAGCATAAACCCGCGCTTTGTTCTGCCCGGCATAATGATCGAAAACCTCCTGATAGAAATGCATCTGATCCTCGTTGCGAATAATGGCTGATCCTGCCTGAGCCTTCCAGGAATCCTGTTCTACTATCCTGATCAGCTCAAATACCTCATCCCGCTCATGCCCCTGCGATAACAGCTTCAGGCTGACCCGATGCTCTCTCTGTGCCCGGCGCACCTTGCGCCGTATTTCCGACCTGAACTTTGCTCCCTGAGCACTCAGGTAATCGTCGAATGTCCCGGCCAGGGCCACTGCCCGCATCTGCGATGGATATTTGCTGATCGGAATCCATCGCTCTCTGGCCAGCCGGTCAACATTCCTGCACAGAAGGGAGTTGGTGCTGGTATCGGCAAAAACGAGTTTGGGGGGATAATACTTCCCCCTCAGGTACGCCAAAAGGTTCGAAATACCTCCCGTTGACTGCGGTGTGGCCAAAAAATCAGGGTACGCGGAAAAGTTGTTGTCAATGAAGCCGATGGCCTTGTCATGCCGCTTCAAAACAACACCAGCCTCTAAATCGTCAGTCCCGTCCGGCAGGTACAGCAGAGTGAAAGTCTGGCCGTTGCCAAAATGCCTGATCCAGAGATTGAGCCAGGCGTGAGTTAAAAAAAGGTTGCTGATCTGGGAGCGCTGATAGAGATCGTCCCACAATCCCGCAATTTCCTGAAATTCCGGAAGGGTCTTAACCTCTCGAACCATTGGCTATAGCCATATCATCCTGGCGACTGTTTCAGACATTATCTGACCTGAGCAAACCCTTGCCAGGCATAGCTTCGCCCCGTGAATTACCCTGCCTTTTTCTGGACTGGACCAAATATAAATACTGCTCCACACATAATGATAGATGATTTTCCTGCAAATATGATCAAATAGTATAGACTTATCGGATAAATTTAGTATTCAACTGCATGGTGAGTCAGGTTTTCGGGGAGGAAGGTTTATTAAGGCGAATTTCCTGGTTTTACTACTAATGGAGGGATTCTTTTAAGATCTTTTAAGATAATGAGTTAACCGTCGTGGTAAAGCTCCGGTTAAATCCTCGATGGCAGGTCTCAGAATGGTGCTCGCTCCACCTTTGGGGATCGGCTATCTATGAAACAGCGTAAATATAGCAATAATTGTCCCTGTCTGAGCTATCAGAAGACCAGCAACCCAACCGACTACCCATTTGATAACACTTGATCTGACCTGCTCTATCTCCCTGGTCAGCTTAAGCTCTACTTCTTTGATCTCTCCCCGAATCTGCTCTATCTCCCTGGTCAGCTTAAGCTCTAATTCTTTGATCTCTCCCCGAACCTGCTCTATCTCCCTGGTCAGCTTAAGCTCTACTTCTTTGATCTCTCCCCGAACCTGCTCTATCTCCTTGGTCAGCTTAAGCTCAACTTCTGATAATCTTGTATCAATTTTCTGTATATCCTCTTTCCCTGCTAGTTCCCGCTTGTGGTCATTTACCAGGGTTTCGATGTCCCTTACTATAACCTGAGCCTTTTCTTTACCAAAGGTTCCTGAAAAAATATCAAATAATTCCATTACCTCTCTGCTCATCTTGTAGTCACCTTTGCTTCCTTAGTACACCGAGCGGAAAATCCGCGGCCAGTTAAAGCCGCCCCTTCACTCCCTCGCCCCCCTTTGGGGGGAGATGTCTGGGGTGAGGGGGGCGTCGTTGAACCAAACCAGCCGGGTGATTCCCGCGTCGTGTACTTAGCTTCCCCCCTACTAAGTCTATCAAGATCCTCTTTGAGGATTTAGATTATATTTATTTTATCACCTTTACAAGAATTACCATTGCTTTATTTTACTTGTCAAGCGCATAATTTACCATTTCCGAATTCGGCTCAATCCTCTCGTTTCCACGAAACAGGGAGCCACTATAGCAGCGGGAATCCAGAAGTAATTGCCATAACAAGGACTGGCGCTCATAGGCATGGAGCTTAATGATAGCATCTTTCCTCCATATCTCCCCTTTGGGGAGATGATTGGCAGGGAGCCCCTGTGACAGGTGAGAGGAGGAGCCGTGGGAATTTTCCATGGATTATCCGACAAGCTGCGAGGTGAGAATGAATATCAGAATCGCCTTCACCCTTGGGTATACTATATATGGAAATCTCCTCACTCCCTGGACACCAGATACCCTTCTCCCGGCCTGATGGGGTAATTTTTGCCGCTGCACCGGCTATAAAACCCGTAGGTAGCCTCCCATTTTCCAGAGCGGGTATTGAGCCTCTGCATTTCCGCCAGTTTATTGCTGTCGGTGTAGCCTTGCAGCCTTGTAAGAACCTCAAAAGAGAGAGCCTTTGTATCTTCAATGGGAAAGGATATCCAATTCACGCCCCCGCTCAATTCAGCCCCGATTTGGGGCAGGACCGTGTCAAGTTGATAAAAATACTCCACGCTCAAGGTGAGTCTGGGTCTATCTTCCCGCAAATAAAGCAAATATGCCTGTCCCTCTTTGATTTCGAAGTTATCGCCGCCGGGAGCGGAAGACAGCCAGCGAGAGACTGTTCTGGGGTTTTCCTGCCAGAGAGCATGGGCCGCCCCTGCCAGGGAATGCATGAGCTGGTATGAGGTGCTGCCTTCAGCCGGAACCTTTCCCGGATATCCGAAGAGGTTCAATCCTGCCTTGAGATCGATGGATGTCTGTTCTTCAAGCTGCAAGGCCTGATAGCTTCGGATTTTCTTCCCTTCGGCATTCAGGAAAATCAGATCGTACCGGCCAGCCGGAAGATCCGGCGGGAGACGAAACCGGATGCTGTTCGGATCCTGACGGTAACCGGGAGCCGTGCCGGGATTTTCAAGCTCAAGGCTTTGGGGAGCCGGATAGATATCGAACCCGCCAAATCGATTCCCGGCATAAATATACTTCTGGTCAGCCGCAACGATATTGGCACCCTGAGAAACCGGTATATTATCCAGTTTAGCGGGAGATGAAGGATTAGATATATCCATGATCCATATGCCATTCGAATTTCCGGCTGCATAGAGGAAATTTCCCGAAACGGCGCAATCTGCCAGGTATTCATTCGGGAATTCCACCTTTCGGCTGAGTATTGGATCGCTTTTTTCAGCTACGTTAACTACCATGATGCCATAGCTTCCGTTAACCAGGTAGGCGTAATTACCTTTAAGCCCGACATCCAGAACAAGAGCGGGAGAGAGTGAGAGTGATGAGGTTGAGGATGATTTTGGAGGGATTATCTGAGGTTTTCCCGGATCGGAGACATTGATCGTCCATAATCCATCCTTTCCACCGGCGACATAGGCCACATCATTCTGCACCACGATATCCTGAGGCATCGAGCCCAGGGTCAATTCTCCCCTGGGGGTACGGTTAAGACCGGGATTTATTTGAAAAATATGCAGCCCTTTGATCAGGCTCAGCAGGTAAAGGTAATTACCCTGAATCGTGAGAGACTGAATCTGATCATCCTGGCGGACGGGTTGTTCACCAGGCAAAATAACCTTATGATCAGCGGAAAGCTTGAACAGACAAAGGTTGGAACCATTGGCCAGATACAGTCCATTCCGGGAAACACAACAGTTCGAGACCAGAACGGTATCCCAGCCGGTATTTGCCTTTTCCAGGGAGCAGTCGATGCGGGGATTCCACGGGTCGGCTATGCTAACGGCTTTCAGTCCCTGCCTGCCCATTGACAGGTAAGCATGATCTTCGGATACAGTCACCCCCCAGATATCGCCTCTCATGGGCAAATGCCCGATAGAAGTGCACATATGATATGGCTGGATATCCAGTAATGCCAGGCCGGCATCGCCGTTGGCGATCAGTACATAGTCTCCCGTCTCATCGTCGGTCCTTATGGAGATTGCATTCCCCTGCGTAGAGATATGATGGCGAAAGATGGGATTTGATGGCAGAGAGATATCAACCAGATCCAGACCGGATGTCCCGGCGGCAACGATGGCCAGGTTCTCCCGCATAGCTATCGATTTTCTCCCGTCCGGCAAGGGAAGGCGATATACGACCGACGGGAACTCAGGATTATCCACATCCACCACATACAGACCGTAGCGGCTGTCAACGAGATAGGCATATCGGTTGTCCTTGATTTTCACATCCACAATATTGGGAAGGTAGGCAGGGACATTCGGATCGATCAGGCGGTTTGTGTCCAGAGGTTCCAGGACCGACTTCGATGATTCGTGAACGATTTGGGCTGAGCCGCTGTTGGCAATATAGATATACCGTTCATGGGTACGGGGATGAACCTGGACATCCAGACTGAAAGGAGATAAGATATCCCAGGTTATTGGAGATGTCAGCAGAAAAGAAAAGCCCTTGCCGGGAGACCAGTCATAGATCTTCAACCCTGATTTCCAGTTGGTGAGGTAGACTCGCCGCTCTTGCGCTACTGGCAAACCATCCTTATCTCCAAGGTGAATCCCATAGGTCAGGGAATCTGCGAGCAGGGCTTTCCTGCTGGGCAATAAGGGGTTAGAAACATCAATGACCCAAAGGCCTTTCAAAAGATCGGTAATAAAAAGGTAATTATCTGAAATTTTTATGCTTTGTAAAGATTTACTGAAGCCCGGATCCTGAAATGTCTTTTTTATCTCCAGGTGGTTAGGGTCACTGACATGAATAATCAGGATTTTGGAATAATCGGCGATAGCATAGACATAAGGGTCTCGAAAATCAAGTGCGGTAATTGAGCTTTGCTGGCTCCCCGCTCCGGAAATTACACTCCGGATATGGGGATAAGATGGGGTAAGAATAACTCTTGAAATCTGATCGAGGCCGCTCCCCCTGGCAGTTATCAGATGACTGCCAGATTGAGTCATGGTGCAGGGCTCGATGGTATTTATTCTGGCGGTAAAGCCCTGGGCTTGTGCAGATCGATCAGCACAGTCAGGCAGGGTGAGGAGAAATATCAGAAGGGATATGAAAATACAATAAGCTGGTTCCCAAAAGATCCGCACAGAGGGTAAAGATATCCCTTGTCCTTGATGCGTCCAGATCCGCGTAGTCACCATACTTTTTATATATCCGGTAATTATTCCATTCCGCGATAAAATATGTCATATTCATGAAAAAGTAATTCGATAAAGAGAAATAAAAGCGGCAATCATCTATGACTAACAGTTTAGGGGCATATCTATAATTTATGCAATACAGGTGCCAATACAGCCGAGTGAACCTGAAAGCCCAATTCGGGCAAAGGAGCCAGGAGTCAGGAGTCAGAATGGGCATACCCCCAATCCTAAGATGAGACAAACAGGAGGGACTGACCTGAATCAGTAAGGGCAGAGTAAACGTGAGTGGGGAAGAGGAGGAATTATGACTTTTCTTTCCTACCTATGCAATTTTATACATAATCAGGAATCAATGGCTGGTTTGAAAGAAGTGGTTAGCGATCAATGGTCATCAGAATTTCAGAATAAAGACCTTCTCTTATCCTGACTCCTGACTCCTGACTTCTGAGTCTCTATTACCATTGCCGTATAGCGAGTCTCCCAAGGACCTGCTCTCTGTTGGACAGATCACCGATGATACGTTCCCCGGGGGATGGCAGCTTTTTAATGAGGGTCGGTGTAGCAATAATTTTTTCTTCGGCTGTTGCCTCAGGATGTTCCAGGAGATCGACGATGGTCAATTCGTAATTCCCCTGCAATTCATCCTCACAGATGCGGCGCAGGTTTTCTATTGCACGCTGTGATCTTACCGTATTGTCGAAAACATAGAGCTCAAATATATATTTATCCATTTGGTATCTCCCGGTGTCGTGCAAGGGTGAAGCGGCTACATCTGCGTTTCCAGGATATCTCTGGTTACCGAAAGGATCTGGGCGCTGTCTATTGGCTTGCTCAGGATCTCAAATTGAAGTCCTTCCTCTCTGGCAGCCTTAAGCTGGGTGAAATATTCGTTGTAAAAGGCTGTTATAATATAGATGGGAATATCCTGATCTATTTTTCTCAGCTCCCGCAAAGTTCTGATACCGTCCCAGCCTGGCATCTTGAGATCGAGAAAGATCAGGTTATACTTATTTTCCTTCTCCATTACGACTCCCTTTTCGCCGGATTCCGAAGTGTGTACCTGATAATCCGTATCCTCAAGGGCGAGGGTAAATGAATCCCGTATCCCCTTACTGTCATCAATTACCAAAATACGTTTACTCATTGGAAACCCTCCTTCTGTCTCTCGATCGGCAATAAAACCTGAATTATGGTTCCTGATCCCAGGCTGCTTTTACAGATTATTTTTCCTTTATGTGCTGCAATAATGTTGTGGCAGATGGAAAGGCCCAGGCCGGTTCCCTCTCCCGTAGGTTTAGTCGTGAAGAAAGGATCAAATATCCTTTCCAGATTTTCCGGTGCGATACCGCAGCCGTTATCGGCGATTGCCACCTCAACCCAATCATCCTCACGGGCAATGTTTATGCGTATCTCCTGTCTTTCTTTCCCCTTTACGGCATCCAGGGCATTACTGATCAGGTTGAAAAATACCTGCTGGATGTTATTTACATTCATCCAGACCTGCGGTAAATCTTCAGCTATATCTTTTATCAATACAACATTCTGCTTCTCCAGACGGTAAGACATCAGCTTTAAAACTCTGTCAAGCGGTTCAACGCAGCTTCCCTTCTGGCATCTCTCTTCTCCTTCATCCTCCCGCCGTGAAAAAGTCAAAAGGTTTTTTACCACGTCTATACACTGCTTCGTCTCGTTTTCGATGTCGAGAAGTATCTGGTATTTCTGATCATTGCAAGAGGTGTGTTTAATGCAATATTGAGTATAGTTGAGTATACTCATCATCGGATTATTCATCTCATGCGCCACACCGGCAATCATGGTACCTAAGGCATTCATTTTTTCCGACTGGATAAGCTGATTCTGAGATTCTTTGAGCTTCCCATGGGTCGCTTGAAGTACCTCATAAGCATCCTTAAGCTCTTTTTGAGCCAGTATGCGGTCCTGAACCTGCCGGGTAAGCTGTTTATTGGCACTTTCCAGATCGGCTGTACGCTCCTGCACCAGTTGCTCCAGATAATCCTGATACTTTTTCAGTTCCTGTTCCATCCGTATCCGCTCGTCGATCTCATGATGAGCTACATTGAGCTCGGAAAGCCCCTGCATGGGGATGGCTATCAAGGGCATGACATAGCTGAAAAAATGAGCGACATGCCCCAGGCTGAATAAAGGATCGAAAAGGTGCTTGGAAAAAGAGATGTACAGTTGGCCCCAGCAGTTGAGCAATATACTGTTCAGAATCAATCCGGAAAAGATGTCTCGTTGGGTAAGAAACCGTTTCATGACCAGGATAAAGGCAATGGCAAACAATATGGCTGAAAAAAAGTCGACTGGTCCGGCTATCAGCCTCTCTGGATAGATGATCTGCGGCAGAGGAAGCAGGAAGGCCAATGCGGTTACACTTCCGCTGACAACAAAAACACTGAGGGAAACAAGAATTGTCTCTTTAACCTTTTCCTTGTTCGTACCCCACTGCAAATGTTCCACAAGAGGAGCCGCGATAATCATACCGGCAAGAAAACATTTACCAATGACCGAGCTGCACGGTATAAAACGTGATAACTGAGTACTTACCTTCCCGAAGAAGGGCTCGTATGATAATATCCCATGAATGAAATCATTGCTCGCTGCTATACTGAAGCCAAGGCCGATGAGCAGGTAATAGAGATTATTCAGCACCAGAAAGTACATGATGGAAATTACCCCCACTCCAATAGCGATAAATGTCTGCGCAATTTCAAGCAGCGTGTGGGTATTATAGGTACTTTTCCAGTGAGCGGAGTATGCCAAAGGCCCAATCAGCAAAAAAAGGACGCAAATGACAACATAAGATACGAAGTAGCCACGAATACTTTTCTTGCCCGGATCATACTCGTGCTGATCCGGACCCGGTATGTAGCTCTGAAGAAAAGACTTGTTTTGTGACATGTTGGGACGTGTCCTGCTGTATCTTGAGAGAATGGCACTTACATAAGAATTAGTAATTCTCCCGCAGAGACGCTGAGACGCAGAGGATATCATTGAAAAGTAAAAGTAAAACAAGTTCCTCC
>JBFLZW010000025.1 GCA_040755755.1 bacterium
CTGTACAAGCACAGGTAAATTAATGAGTTAACCCCACTCTCTGTGGGCTGCAATCCAGCCTGTAAACCGGCAGGTTGACGGGAAGGGAGGAGTTTGCCCTTGGTCCCCCAATATTTTCACGGTAAAGGAACTTGCCCTGAATGGGGTCCCCTGTTGTCCTGGCTCTTATGCACTGGTCAGT
Source organism: bacterium (assembly GCA_040755755.1). NCBI lineage: Bacteria > bacterium. The sequence goes on from JBFLZW010000025.1 coordinate 182, forward strand.
CTGCACCGGCCCTCAAACGTAGATGAGCCTGATATTGCTGGCCAGCATCATGAAGACCCTGCTGGAGATCAGCCAATCCCTTTTAGTCATTTTCCCAATCCATCCCCGAACTCAGCACAGGCTGCAGGGCCTGGGTATTAGGACAGGTAGAAAAGGTTCGGTGCCTCCACTGTGGGATGGCAAGGCGAGTGAGCGCATTGCCGCCATTGTCGAGCAATGGGCATGATGACATTTTCGTGGGTTGGGCAGGAAACTCCCTTATTCCATAATTTCTTTTATTGGCAATATTTGCTTGCTATGACGAATCGTAAGAATAGATATTCGGTCCTTTTCAAGACGATAAATGATACGGTAATTGCCGTAAATTAACTCTCTAATTTGGCTGTTTCTAATTTCCGGAACAATCCTACCAATTTCAGGAGAGGATTTTAGCTGCTCAACTTTTGAAAATACTGTGTTAATCCATTTTTCTGCTGCTGACGGTTTGTCTTGGGCAATATAGTCTGCAACTTCCGAAGCCCTATCGATAGCCAGCGGGGACCAGACTATTTTCATTTTGGGACTCGCTTCAAAACTTTTTCTTTTGCCTCCTCATGGTCTATGCCTTCCCCATTTTCGAGCTGATTGAGCGATATCTGAACATCTGTCAGAAGCTCAAGTTTTTCTCGCATCTTTTCATATTCATGTACATCTAAAAGAACAGCAACGCCTTTTCCATGCTGAGTAATTACCACAGGCCTTTTTGTATCGTGGACTTGCTTTATGCAGTTTGCGATACTTGTCCTTACCTCAGACAAGGGTTTAATATCTTGATCAATTTTTAGCCTTTGCATTGTGCACCTCATTCAGGTTCTCATTAATTTTTATACAACTTTTGTACATTATAGCGTACAGAATATGGTGCATGCAAGAATTTTTTCAAGTAAGCCATAACACCAGCATCAAAAATGTCAATGGCCGAGCCTGGATCAGCTCTTCGCCAAATCGAGTTCGGCATCTGTCACAAAGATCATCTCCTTTTTTCATCGGTAGCCTTGCGGATGGACTTCAGAAGTCTTGCCGGAGAGCGATCTTCGGCCATCGTCTTATTAATTTCTAACACTCTTCTTATAAAAGCCCAACATTCATCTGGAATAATAATTAAGGTAACCAACAATGGAGGTAGGAATACTATGGCTATCCCCCTGAGAAGAGAGAGTGAAGACAGTGAAATTGGTGCTCCCTATGGTCTAACGAGGATTCTGAACATCTTGCAGATAAACCGCAGGTCATCGCAGGCATTTGCAGAATCTCTCCCCTTTTCACTCAACGATACTACCGCAGGCTCAGAGAACGAGCTACAGGCCGTGGTCATGGGGAAGAAGGATGATGTCGATCTTCCCATATCCATCCTTGGCAGAGAATCGCAAATCCCAAAGAGCACTCGGCTGGCGGAAAACTCATCCGGGATATCTTGGGCGAAGCCAATGCCCCGACGCCGATGCACCTTGCCGGCAGGGAGTTTAACCTGGCTGCCGAGCGGTATTACCGGAACACGTTAAGGATCCGGCACGTGAAGGAAGCCCTCAGCCTGCTTGAAGAGGATGTAAGGAAAATCGAGACTTGCGCTGAAGACAGCGCTGGCTCCTGTGGGGAAAGCCTGACAGCTATACTCGGCGGAAAGAACCCCTTGGAGTTTCTGGCAGCCATCCAGGGCGATCTCATCAGTGAAACCGCATCCCCCGATGTCTTGAGGAAACTCATCCATCTCACGCTCCTGACCATCCATGACGACAGGGAAAAGGGCAGGAAAGAGCAGCAACGTCAAAGGACTTCGGTATGATTTCGCTTCCCAAACACCAATACATCGAGCGTGAAACCGGCCGGATCAAAACGGAACGGCTCTGCGGCGACCGGCTGATCGGTGCGCTCTACCTGACTGCACGGGAAAATTCCGCGGCTCTTTTCCGGGCGCTGACCTGCGGACGGATGTCCAGCCTGCTGGGTTTTTTCAACTATGACCTGGTCCCAGGGCTCCGGACCATGGGAGGACAGGAACTGGCCAGGGTTTTTGATATCGATACCGCAGAGTGCCTCGATCCTCCCGAATCGCTCAATAGCGGCAGGAAAATATTCGAGCGAAAGATTCGCTACTGGGAAACGCGGCCCATGCCGCAGGATGCTGCGGCCATTGTTTCTCCGGCTGATGCGAAAGTTCTGGCCGGATCTTTTGCCGCGACCTCCCGGCTCTTTCTCAAGGAAAAGTTCTTCGATTTCAGGGAGCTTTTCGGGATTGATAAAACGCCCTGGCTCAGGGCCTTCGAAGGCGGGGATTTTGCCATTTTCCGGCTGACCCCGGATAAGTATCATTATAACCATACCCCGGTTGCCGGAAGGGTTCTGGATATTTACCCGGTTTGCGGAGAGTATCATTCCTGCAATCCGACTGCGGTTATCGCTGTGGCTACCCCCTATTCAAAAAACAAGCGGGTCGTCACCATTATCGACACCGATGTCGAGGGCGGAACAAAAGCGGGCCTGGTGGCCATGATCGAAATCGTGGCCCTGATGATTGGAGACATCGTTCAATGCTACAGCGAGAGGGGGTATGAAAATCCGCACAACATCCGCAGGGGGATGTTTTTGGAGAAAGGGCAGCCCAAAAGCCTCTATCGGCCCGGAAGCTCCACCGATGTGCTGATATTTCAAAAGGAGAGAGTAAAATTCTCTCAAGATATTATTGTGAATATGCACCGTCAGGGCATTCAAAGCCGCTTTTCCAGCGGTTTTGGAAAGCCTCTGGTGGAAACGGACCTCAGGGTCCGGTCGCAGATTGCCACGGCAATCCGCTGATTTACTGAGGAGATAACAAACTATGAGTATTCCTCCTTTTCTGCCACCCATGATCGATGAACTTTTCATTTTGACCCTTGGTGCTGCATTATCCTTCATGCTGTTCTGGGGATTCAGGGCCTTACCGGCCGAGGAATGGCAGATTCTGGCCTCGGTACCGAAACAAAAAACCGGGAACGGCCTGTGGAAGGGCATGAACCTTACCTACTATGGCCTGTTCACGGCAAACGCTTACGGGGTAGCTGTGGCCATCATGTTTGTCCTGCTCGGCTCGGTGTTCATACCGCTTTCCGGAATCCTGGTCATGGCTGCAGCCGTACTGGCAATTTGTATCCCTGCTTCCAAAATCATAGCCAGGATAGTCGAGAAGCAGCCGAATGGCTTTACCGTTGGCGGGGCATCCTTTGCCGGATTAATAACCGCGCCCTGGATTTTCCGGCTGATCAGCCTGACCCTGGGCAGAGGGGCGAATTTTTCCCTGCCGGTCATGGTTCCCCTGGCAGCCCTTGCCAGTTCTTACGCACTTGGCGAGGGCATCGGAAGGCTGGCCTGCATCAGCTTTGGCTGCTGTTATGGGAAACCGCTGGCTCAGAGCCATCCATTCCTCCAGAAAATCTTTGAGAAGCGAAACTTCATTTTTTCAGGGAAGACCAAAAAGGCCGCCTATGAAGGCGGGCTTGACGGTCATAAGGTCATACCGATTCAGGCCGTGACTTCAGTGATCTTTACCGGTACAGGGCTTGCGGGTGTTTATCTTTTCCTGAAAGGCTATCATGCAGCCGCCTTTTTGCTGACCCTGATCACGACTCAGGGCTGGAGAACGATTTCAGAGTTTTTCCGGGCAGATTACCGTGGCCGGGGAAAGATTTCGGCCTATCAGATCATGGGGATTATTGCGATCCTTTATTCGGTCCTGATAGTTTTCTGCTTTCCATCCGCCCGCATCCAGAGTGCCAATATCCTGATTGGCCTGCGGTCCTTATGGAATCCGTGGCTTATTATTTTTTTGCAATCTTTGTGGCTGATAATTTTCCTGTTTACCGGCAGGAGCCAGGTGACCGGAGCCACCCTGTCATTCCAGGTGATTGGAAAAAGAGCATGATCCTTAATCTGGCAGCACACAGGCATGACAAGAGCATTGAGAGGTTATGCCGGCCGGAATAGCCTCATTTCCCGGGTTGAACAAGGGGGTCGATAGGGATACCCACTCAAAAAAGCTATCACACTTCCCCCCGTGAGGGCCTTCGGGCCCTCCAATCCCGGCGAAACCGTCCCAAGAGGCTGTCCGAAAAATACCAGGGCTTGATTGTCTAATTTTACTAACCGGCTATAGCAAAGAGTTCCTTCTATCTTTTTTTTATATTTTATATCCCACAAAATTTTCATGTTGAGCATGAGAGGTTCCATTATTATCTGACAATGCCTTGCCATGTAAACCAGGGGGAATATGCAAAATATAGTGTGCAAAACCACACGGTGTATCTATGTACCAATCCCTTGGTAAATCAGTCATTACTTATCATGCTCCCCTCTGCACATCCCCATCAGGGATACCGGATCACCGATATACCGGATCACCGGGCCAAGGTAATAACGGATTACCGGATTCATAGATAATTTTAATTCCCAGCAGGATAGCAAATTCATGCTCCCGCCTGGCACCTTCTGAATCCTTCCAGCCAGCCATCATAACACACCAATACGAAACGGAATACATTTTGCATAGCATTTGCTAGGTAGTAGCTAAAATTTTGATAGCCGCATTATCGAAGGGATGATGTAAAATCTTTCGTAATGCAGATAACCAGTGAATGCCAATTTTCCAGTACTT